>NZ_FUGD01000093.1 GCF_900162815.1 Psychrobacter pasteurii
TAGCGTCTTGTAGTCTCATAGTAAAATAGCCCATCTACTTATTAGATGGGCTATTTTATTACTTTTATTGAGTTTTTGCCTTAACTGACTGGCATTAGGATTTAGGGTCGCTTTTAGCAATAAAGTGCTTGGTAAATATCACGGTGATAATGAATACTGGTAAAGCACCCAGTTTAATCCACAGACCATCGCCTCCTTTGACCAGTCCTGCACCGGCCATCACCAAGTTTCCCGTGACATGGTTGGTAAAGAAGCCAAGTAGGGCGATAAAACCGATGGTATCAATGGCACCCCCGACAGAGGTTAATAAGATTGCAGCTTCAAAGCGTTTCCAGAAGCCGCCCCCTACTGGCTGGGGCGTTCCAGCCTTATTATTATCATTAATACTTGGATTGCTCATACTACTCCCCTATAAAGTCGACTAGCTCATTAGCAAATTTATTTAAATACTTTTGGGTTCTCTCACTACTAACTTGCCCGTCGTCTAAGCTTTCAGTAGCACGACTTAAATAGATTTCAGGCGCAATCATTACTTGGGAAGCTAGAGATTGCATAACTTTACGTACATCAAGCCCACTGTCTCGAGCGCCATAACTGCCTGGAGAGGCGGTCACTAAAGCCACCTTTTTGTTCGCCCAAGCACTTTCACCATGCGGACGTGAGGCGATATCAATAACGTTTTTTAGGGCGGCAGGTAGGGTGCGGTTATGCTCTGGCGTTACGATTAATACCGCATCCGCCTGTTTAATTTGCTTACGAACCTGATCATAGCTTTCAATGGTCTGGTTATCGTAGTCTTGGTTATACAAAGGCAAATCAGCAATGGCGACCTCTTCTATCTTGACATGCTCAGGTAGCTGAGAGGTGATGTACTCCGCAAACACTCGGTTAATAGAGGCTTTGCGTAGGCTTCCGATAATAAGAGCAAGATTAATAGTTTGTGACATAAGGACTCCTAAAGTGTTCAAAGTATGCGATTAAAACCAAAAGTAGTTTCACCACCACGAAGACCCGCACCAGTTATAGGTTGCTCTACCGTTTAAGCTGTTTTCAGAGTCCTAAAATAAAAATAAACCTGATACATCTTGAGACTGGAGTTCTGTACCGCAATACATGAAATGCCAATCCTACATGTAGCAGGTTTATTTAGACGCTTATAACAGTCTTAATAGGTAGGGCGTGCTTAATAGTCTGCGAAGTGGTTGAAGGTTTTCTTATTGGCTTAAAGCATAGAACTTTTAACAATATAAGGAAATCTTCAACCGTAGGGTTTAACTATACTTATACACAGCTAGAGTCCAATATTACAAGCCTTAAAAGCTATAGCTTTTTGGCTATTAAACTCTACGATTCTCAATACGAGTACCGTCCATACCTTCATCAAATGAGAACGCACCAGCACCATGAGCGAAAATCATTAAGAAGCCACCGGCCATTGCAAAGTTTTTCAAGAAGTTGTTTTGCTGTTCAGGATCGTTAAATGGGTGGAAGATTAGTGCAGATACGATGCTAAAGCCGGCCATTAATAGAGCAACCCAACGGGCTTTGAAGCCAACTAAAATAGCGATACCGCCCAATACTTCTAAAATAATTACTAAAGGTAGCATAAAGCCTGGAACACCCATGGCTTCCATGTAGCCTTGTGTGGCTGCGTAACCGCCAATTTTACCGATACCTGAGTAGATAAAGATGGCAACTAATAAGAAGCGTCCGATAGGAGCACTGATATTCTATAACTGGTTCATAAGTAAATCCTTAAAGATAGAAAGTTTTGTGTAATGGTACTAAGTAATGGCGATACTTTAATTGTTGACTAAAGTTATGTAAACCCTAATAATTGTAAATTATAGTTCTTGTTTCGAGAACAATACAATTGAGTATAATGTTTTGACATGAGTTTGGAGTAGGTATGGGGCAGTTAGAAGATATGGCACTGTTTGTGCGCATTGTAGAAGCAGGTAGTATTACCAAGGCTTCAGAGCAACTAGATATTGCCAAATCAGCGGTGAGTCGCCGCTTAAAAGAGCTAGAAACTCGGTTAAATACTCAGCTAATTAGCCGCACCACCCGAAATTCCACACTTACTGATCATGGGCGCCAGTATTATGATCAAGCGCGTAATATCTTGGGCGATGTGGAAATTCTTAATGAAGAGATTAGTGGGGTTAAGGCACACATTGAAGGCACCCTAAAAGTAACAGCGCCTTTATCTTTTGGCCTGATGCATTTAAGCGATATTATTGACAGCTATGCCAATCAGCATCCTAATTTAGATTTTGAGCTGGATTTCTCAGACAGGCATGTAGACTTGATAGAGGAGGGTTATGAGCTGGCCATTCGTATCGGTGAGTTAAAGAACTCTAGCTATCAAGCGCGACGGTTGACTGAGATTCGCTATGTATTGTGTGCCAGTCCTGACTATATTAAACAAAGAGGGTTGCCGACCACACTTGATGAGTTACAGCAGCACGAGTTTTTGCAATATGGTCTGGGCAAGCAAAGCAGCTTAGTGTTGACAGACCAGCAAGGTGAGAAGCATCAAATTGATATTACATCGAAGATTAAGGCCAATAATGGTGATTTTTTGGTAAAAATGGCGTGTAAAGTGCATGGTATTGCTTTTTTGCCTACCTTTATTACCTACAAGACCATAGCCTCAGGCGCATTGGTGCCTTTAATGACAGACTATGAGCTGCCCGTGTTAAATGCGTATGCGGTTTATCCTAAAAATCGCTATCTGTCGCAGCGTTGTCGCTTTTTCATCGACTTCATTATTGAACAGCTGGGCGATAAACCTTATTGGGACAATATGGAGTTGGTTAGGCCAGACAGTTAAAGACAATGGGGCTTTAACCTATAACCTATTAAAAGGTATAAAGAGCTAAAAAGTATAAAAAGCTAAAAAGTATAAAAAAGCAGTCTCTAACCTAGGCTAGAGACTGCTTCTTAATGAATAGAGCCTGTATTATTTATTTAAGAACGACGCTTATTTAGCAACGGCATCGCTATCGGCTTTAATTTTGTTTAGTACGTCAACGATTTGTGCTTGCGTTAGATATCTAGGAACAGCGTAAGTGTCACTCACTTCTTTAGCAGCGCCTTTGGCAATCTTTTTGAAGTCAGCAGGGTTAATGCCTTTAACCGTCACATCAATGTTAAGCGACTTAATTAAAGCTCTAACTTCAGCAACCAAATGATCCGCAAGTTTACCGTCTTCCGCATTGGCATGTGCTGCATCAACAATACCTGCTTTTTTGGCCAAAGTTGCCAGTCTGTGTTTTGAGACATCACAGTTCACATCTAAGATATGAGGTAACACGATAGCATTGGCACGACCATGAGGGATGCCATAGATAGCGCCTAGTTGGTGAGCAATGGCGTGAACGTAGCCTAGACCGGCTTTGTTAAAGGCAATCCCGCCGTAATGTGCGGCAACACCCATCTCTTCACGGGCTTTTAAGTCTGAGCCATCTTTATACGCCAGCGGTAGATACTGCATGACGGTTCTGGTCGCTGAAGCGGCATAGTAATCGGTTTCGCTGCTGGCGTTGGCGCTCATCCAGGCTTCTAGTGCGTGGGTTAATACATCGACGCCCGTGTCCGCGGTAATGTGCGGTGGCATACCTTTCATAATAGCAGGGTCAACTGCTGAAGCTAATGGCACCATACGAGGATCGATAGACAAAGACTTCTGATGAGTGGCGTCATCTGAGATTACCGCACCTAAGGTTGCTTCTGAGCCAGTACCTGCTGTAGTAGGGATACAATAAAGGGGCATGCACTTAGAAGCTTTTAATAAGCCCATAAGCTTCTGAGGCTTACGCTTAGTGGCCTGGCTAATGGCGATAATCTTTGAGGCATCGATAACTGAACCGCCACCTAAAGCTAGGATAGCGTCGCAGTTATTGTCAACTGAGTGGCGCAAACCTTCTTCTACCACACTAAAAGTTGGGTCTGGGGTGATACCATCAAATAAATGATAACGGATGTTTTTTTCTTCAAGATAAGCAGTCACTTTCTCAGGAATACCTAGCTGGTTTAACACCGCATCGGTAACGATTAAAATGTTGGTTGCGCCCTCATTAATCATCATATCGCACAGCTCATAACAAGACTGTTCGCCGATAAATAGTTGTGGTCTTGGGATAGGCACAACTAAGGCGAAGGCATGCAAAGCTTTGGCACGAGTTTTGGCAACGGCTAGATAGCCGGCATGGTGTAAGCTATTGGGAGAGATTGATTTTAAGGTATTGATTACTGTGTTCGCAGGCATAGAAAAGTCCTTTTCAGTGGTCCTAGTTTAGATAGGGGTCAAACCATATAAGCAGACTATTAGAATGAGGGATTAAGTGTCCTTTAAGCTGACGGCTATAACAAAGCCGAGCGTCAGACAGAAAAACCACATTAGTAATGGCTGTTGGTTATTATTGTAAGGCGTAGTAAAACTTAATCAACTTCTTAGCAAATCAAGAAGTTAACACTACTGCGTCACATTGTGCCACTATAAAAAAAAGATAGGAAGGGGAAAAACTGATAAGGAGAGAAATACAGGAAACTGGTGAGGACAAAATAAATAAGATTGGCGGTGAAGGAGGGATTCGAACCCTCGATACGCTATTAACGTATACACACTTTCCAGGCGTGCGCTTTCGACCACTCAGCCACTTCACCGTTTTGAAGGTCCATAGTATACCTAAACCCAATACAATTGTCATCTTTGATGGCGTTAATTCAAAACGCAGGACTCATACCCTTTGTTGACGTCATTTATTGACGCTTAATGTTGTGAAAAACTTTACAGTACCTATATCGGTTGTTAGCATAGCCTACCTTTGAGCGTGCTGTGACCGCTGGGTAGTTGTCACCATAAAACAGTAAGATTTAGTTGGATTAAATAGAGGCGATAAAAGTGGTAAATAACACAGGCCAAAAAAAAATGAAGCAGTGGCCAGGTAGGGTAGTTTTTGACAAAGAGGCTCTAAAGCCTCAGCTAAGTGAGGTAGGGTCCTATAAATTACCGCTACATAAATTGTTACTACAAATAGTCATCAAGCTATTAGTCAGCTTAAGTTTGCTGTTCTCAATATCGGCTTGGGCAACAGAGTTTGAACAATGTGGGCAAAATTTTTATCAGGCCAAGGCTCCCGACTATTTAGAACAAAAGATGCTTAATGACAGTGTGTCTTTATGCTTTAATGGATTTGCTACCTTATATTCTGGTCTATCCAGAACCCCCTTATGGTCAGCTGAGCACTTAACCCGTGAGCGTCTGTATCAAGCTGAAAACTTGCCCCGTGAAGACAGCTTCCATAGTGAAAGTCGACTGCCAAGTGCCATGCGAGCTCATCTTTCTGACTATAAAGGTTCAGGCTATGACCGAGGCCACTTAGCTCCCAATGGAGACATGGCCAATGTTAACCAGCAATATGACAGCTTTAGTTTAGCGAATATTATTCCGCAGACCCCAGAGAATAACCGCTATCTTTGGCGAAATATTGAATCAGTTACCCGCTATTTAACCAAAAAGCATGGTGAAACTTATGTCATCACCGGTGTGGTGTTTAAAGGTAAAAGATTAACTCAATTAAATAACCGAGTATTAATACCGACTCACGTGTTTAAAGCTGTATATATTCCTGCCACAGGAGAAGCTGGGGTGTACTATGCACCAAACGATGATAGCCAGCGGGTTGAGATCATTAGCGTGGATGATTTAGCTCTACGGTCTAATATTGATGTTTTCCCTAGTATTCCTGCTTCAGCAAAGTCGACAGCGATGCCGTTACCGGTTAAGGTTGGCGATATTGCCGATAGAGACAAGCAAACCCAAGAGCCGAGTGATGAGCCGCTGTGGTACTTGATATTAATAGAGATTCTACGCTGGCTTGTCGATAATTTTTTGACAAAATAAAGGCTTGAGCTTAAGTCTTATGAGTCAGTAAATGTAAGCCAATGAAGTAAGAGTTGATAAGGCGCAACAATGCTTTGATTATAGAAGCTAATTCATGGTAAAAATAAGGGTTACAAACAGTAACCACAAAGATACCTAAAACTATCTATAATTACTTACTATGAGTAAATTATTAAGTATAAAACAAGCAGCTAATCAGTTA
>NZ_FUGD01000069.1 GCF_900162815.1 Psychrobacter pasteurii
AAAGAGTATTTCGAGTTTTACAATCATGAGCGTTTACATCAGTCGCTCGATTACCATACTCCTGCACAGGTTTATCTGGCTAACAATAGTTCGGATAATAAATCGTTTTATCAACCCAATTCTATCTTAATTTTATGATAATTTGGTCTAGACATTGGGGAGTACCTTACTTTAACCATTAGGGCTTTCTCTTGATAGCTATTACTCATTCAAATAAAGCTCAGCCATGCTATCGAGCTGCGTCTTAACTTCTCTCCAATGAGGCATGACCTGAGTGAGCAGTCGCCAGAATCGGTCACTGTGATTGTATTCAGCAATATGACACAGCTCATGCAAGATCACGTAGTCGATACATTCTTTGGGGGCTTTAACCAAATGCGGATTGAGGACTAAGTTGCCTTGAGTGGAGCAGCTGCCCCATTGTTTTTTCATCGATAGTATTTTAAAGGTAGGGGAGCCATTTACCCAATTGGCTTGCGGCAATACGGCAGCAAGGCGCTCTGCGAATATCGTTTTGGCCTTGGTCTGATACCAACCATCTAACAGTGACTTAATTTTAGTGGCTCGATTGCTTCCGTCACTGGCATTACTGTCATCATGAGTTAAGGTAACCGTTAGCTTGCCACGAATGAGCTTCACACCAGCGACTTGCTCAGGGTCGATAATAACCTTTAACACGTACCTGCGGCCCAAATAGAACTGGGTCTCACCACTGACATAGCGTCTGGGTAGCACGTCGCTTTTTTGCTTGGCAAAGTCTTGCACGTGCTGCCATATCCAGCGAGCACGTTTTTTTACCGAGTTATGTATAAACTCATCTGTCACTTGCATCGGTACAGTGACCACTACGCGCTGATCAGGATGCACCTTAATACGTAGCTTACGAGATTTGTCTTTCCGTATCACCTCATAGCTTATTTTGTCTTGTCCATAGTGCAAATGGTGCAGCAGACCATAAGCTTTGGTAAGCCTCCTATCTTCGATAGGCTGCTGGTCATTGTTTGCTGTAGTGTGCTCTAAGCGACTTGCCATGATTAGTTGCCTCTAGAGATACCATGGCGAGTGATATCTATTACTTTATCAGACAGCTTTTTAGTATTATCGGTACCGATAGCCTTGAACAATAGCTTTAGCAGTCCAACCCTGATATCTTTTTCCATTTGTGACGGATTCAGTGAGTTCTCTGCCACCGCTTTATTAACGACTTCATCGATATCATAGGCACAGCTCACCAGTGATTCATTGTCTAAGTCGTTTTCTTCTAAGAAGCTTGCATCAAATAAGTGTTTGAATAACCCAAAGTAGGCTTGTGCATGCTTGTTATGTTTGCCTGATTCATCGATAAACTCATTAGGAACATCAGGCACTTTGCGAGATTTGACGTCTTGTTCAAAGTCAGCAAACATCATGTACTGCTTGACTGGTGCATCGAACATGGCCTTAGCATCTTCAATGGCTTTTTTGAGAAGTTTGGAGAAATGCTCTTGCGCATAAGGGTCGTCAGCCAAATCCTCTTCAATTATCTTAGTGACACGGCTGGTGATCTTGTCAGTTTGGTTACGCGCTTCATCATCACTTAGTGCTTCAGGTTTGATGTCCTTGCCCATGTTACCGACTAGGTAAGCGCCTTTAGGCTCTTTGACTTCTATACCTGCGATATGCTTATTGAGCAGGCTATGAATGTCATCCTCAAATTCATCAAAGTTGATGGTTTCATTGGCATCTTCACGCGCCTGTTTACGCAGCTCCATAAAGGCCTTTAAGTCATTTTTATAACGCTCTCGCTTACCCTCAAAAAAGCTGTCTTCAAAGTAGGAGGCCGATTGTAATGCCACTTTCATCACATTAGCAAACTCAGTCAAAGCGACATAAAAATCATCACGCTTTTTTAGGCGCGTATCGATGAAGACGCCCTCTCGATCTTCTATTTTAGGCGATAACGACTGACGCAGGGCATTGCCATCTTGTTTGTTGGGCACATCAGCAAAAATCGCCCAAACCTTTTTGTGCAGCATCGGCAGTTTTTTGTATTCAGAGTCCATAGCATGGTACATACCCGCCAAGTCTTCAATGTCAAAGCCACCTTGGGTACGTTCCGCTAGATCTTGGTATTTTTCAATCGTGGTATCAAGCTCTTTTAGGATGCCACGATAATCAATGAGATAACCGAACTGCTTTTTGTTATGTAAGCGGTTAACGCGAGCAATGGCCTGAATCAAGTTATGACTCTTTAGGGGTTTGTCAATATATAGCACAGTGTTTTTTGGTTCATCAAAGCCAGTTAACAGCTTATCTACCACGATCATAATATCGGGACCAGCATCCTCACTAAAAGCGTCGATGATGTCTTTGGTATATTGGGTATCGTCCATACCGTATTTGGGCGCGACGTTATTCTGCCACCAGTTTTGGACGATGTCTTTACTCTCGGCATCGACGACTTCATGTCCTTCACGAGTATCAGGCGGTGACATAGCCACGACTGAGCTGACCTTACCAATGGCATCTAAAGCGTGCTTATAGCGAATGGCAGACACTTTAGAATCACAAGCCAGCTGACCTTTTAAGCCTTGCTGTTTAAAGTTTTGGAAGTGGTCGGAGATGTCATGAGCGATCAGTTCTATACGACCTTCGACTTGATAGACTTGGCCTTTTTTGGAAAACTTACGTTTAAGATCCGCTTTTTGCTCACTGGTGAGCTTTTGGGTGATACGCTCAAACCATTTGTCAATTGCGACATCGTTGGTATTGAGCTCAGGGATGCGCTCTTCATAGAGTAGGGGTGTGACGGTTTTATCCGCTACCGCTTGCTGCATGGTATAGGAGTGAATGATGGTGCCAAATTTGTTTTCGGTCTTATCATCTTTAAGCAGCGGTGTACCCGTAAAGGCGATAAAGGCGGCATTGGGCAGAGCCTGCTGCATACGGATATTGTTCTCACCGTTTTGGCTACGGTGACCTTCATCAACCAAGACAATGATATTCTCACTAGGGTTGTAAAACTCTTCATATTGCGCCGCTGCACCAAACTTATTGATGATAGAGAACATAATACGCTCGTTACTCTTGCCGATCTTTTTGGCTAGGTCACGCCCAGAGAGCGCTTTGGCAAGGCGGCGATCTTTATCACTCAGCGCACCGGCTGAGATAAAGGTGCGGGCGATTTGGTTCTCCAAGTCTATTCGGTCGGTCACGACAAACACACGACACTTGGCAAGATCCTCAAGCCAAATCAGCGCTTTGGATAGAAACACCATGGTAAAGGACTTACCACTACCTGTGGTATGCCAAATCACGCCACCCTCACGGCTTCCTTGCTCGTCAAAATGACTGATGCGCTTAACTAAGGCTTTGATGCCGAAGACTTGCTGATAGCGCGCCACGATCTTACCTGCTTTACTATCAAACAGCGTGTAGTAGCGAGTCATATCGAGCAGTCGGTCGGGACGCAGTAGGCTGATAATCAAACGGTCTTGATCGGTAACGGCAAGCGAGCCTGCATCAAGCAGCGATTGATATTCACGTTTATCATCAGCGCTACGCTGTGCAAACAAGTGGTCGATTTGAGGATCATCTAAGCGTTGGTTTTTTATTTGATGAAACTCAGTCTCGCTGATTTCTTCTTCGATCCATTTAGACCAGACTTTTCAGGGGTGCCGCAGGTAGCGTATAAACCCTCATGACCATTGATAGCGAGCAGCAGCTGACTGTAGGCAAAGAGATGCGGAATGTACTTTTGCCCTTGATTGCGGATGTGCTGTGATATGGCTTGACTATTGGTGGATCGATGAGGGTTGCTTGAATCGGGGCGTTTGGCTTCTATCACCACCAGCGATAAGCCGTTTACAAAGCAGACGATATCGGGGATGACGTTACCCGTCGCATCAGCGTTTTGCACCACCATCTCTTCGGTCACGTGATAGGCGTTATTATCAATGTTTTGCCAGTCGATGAGCTGAATAGTCGGTGAGGTGCGTTTACCATCGATAAATTCGGTGACGCTGACGCCATAGAGTAGGGCGTCATAGAGCGTCTCATTAGCACGAGTCAGTCCTAGGTTCATCGCAGGATTTAGCTCGCTGATGATCTTGTCGATACCAGCGTCAGACAGGTGGTGCTGCTGACCTTCAAATGGAAAAGTCTGAGCAGCTAAAAACTCACGCAGTATAGGCAATAGCATCACTTGATTGGTGCTATTGGCTAGTGCCTGTAGACTTGAGCTTTTAGGACTGCGTAGCTGTAAGCATTCCTCAGGGGAGAGGTAGCGATAGCCCAAATTCATCAGTAGGGTAAGGGCAGGAATCTTCGAGCTAAATTCTTCTTTGAAGTTGATTGCTCTCTTAGAGGTTATTTCCATAATGGGTGCTCTCTCCAGTTTTCAGGCAAACCCATTGCTGAGCGCCATTTTCTCTCGGCAGCTAATGGCTCTAGTATATTATTTACTTCTACTGCCCAATCATCTCCGTTGCCAGTCTCTTTTAATAAGTGACGCAACATCAATAAAACATAGAATATTCTGTCATTTCTAGGGGTCATTGGTGGTAGCCAGTTTACCTCTTTTGTTCTATCTGGTTTTATTGCTAGCGAGCGATTCCACAAGCGACCATGATGGGCACAAATATTTCTAACATAAGTCAAAGTATGTAGCCAATCGCCAAGCTTTTTGTGATGAAGGCTGAAATGGTCAGAAATTAATTTTTTATCTTCAATCCCTTGTGCTCGGTTATTAATCAAACCTCTATATCCAACCGACAATGCACCTAGTGAAATTACTTCGGTAAGCATCCAAATAGGAACCTTTGGAAAGCCTGCATACTTCAAACTGTAATGCTTGATGAAATCATCAGTTGACCAACTTACTTCGTTTTGTATTTTTCCAAGCCATTTTTGATGATCAAATTTAGAGTGGAAGTTACCTTTGTCAGTATATCCAAAAGCACCATATCTATGACCCATTTGATAAGTAAATTGAGTCCTAACAGCGATCTCAACACGTTCGATGGCATCAAGTATTAAAGAGCGTAGCTTACGGTCAAATTCATATAGAGACACGACTTCATTGAAGTTCGTTCCATCCTGAAATTGGCTGGTAACGACATTTTGGTCATTGCGAATTCGAAAGGGATACCAATAGCCGCTTAAACGATAATAGCTAATACTGGCTAACTTAGCTTCGGCAAGATCTTTGTCTTCAAAAAACATGCCTTTTTTCTCAAGACGTGTAATTTGCTGTGCAAAGGTGAGAGGAGGTTTGACATAGGTAACTAACATTGCTTAGCTACCTCATAAAGAGAAATTTTAGACAAAGAAAAACCGCCAAGGTTGCGCGTTACCCAGAGGGCACTAAGCGTGACGGTTATGTTGCGTACATTATACGGCGTATTGACACTTCTGTCAATACATGCATTCAGACACCACTTTTGCATCTTTTCCAAAAGATAATTCCTCAATTATTTAAAATCAGCTCATATTTAGTTTTTTACTTCTATATTTTATCGGTGCTTAAAAAGCACCCTACGCCAAAATCACCCATCAATCCGCACTCGCTTCTTACCCGTCAACAACACCTGCATCAACGCCTTTTTCTCTTGCTGTAAATCGGCAAGCTGTTGTTCCAGCAATTCGATTTCTTTATTGGCATTGGTTAATACGGCGGCGATTTTTTGTTGTTCTTTGAATGAGGGTAATTTAATTGTTCCATTTTTAATATCTTTTGTGCTCATATTGGCTTGAACACCAGACGCAGACACAGCTAGTGAATATCTTCTCCAGCACACGTCATTAGAGAGGCATCTTAAAAAATGCTTATCTAAAGTGGGTTTTGGTTTGATTAAGCCGACACGTTGATTTAGATAAAATGTCTTATCAGTAGTTACAATTGTCATTCTACCAATTAGGTTTTTATCAGGCGTAACATCAGTCATAGCAATTAGTAAATCGCCATTATTAACTTCATATCTTTCAAGTGCTTTGTCATAGCTCCAGTAGTTTACTTTGCTTAATCGCTCATTGAACTTTCCATCCAGTCCTATATTGCCCATAGTAATAATGGGTATTCCAGTCTCTTCATAATGTGATGCTTTAAATGCATAGCCATTTTGAAAGCTTTCAAGGTGGTCTTCGAGTATAACTTCCTCCCACTCACCCTCAAACCGTTTCCCTTCATCATCAAGCAAACGCTTTTTACCGGTCAATAGCTGTTGCATCAAGGCTTTTTTGTGCTGTTTGCTGTTATCAATCAAACGTTCAGTAGTATCAATCGCTTTATCCCAAATAGTTAGGATTTTGACGATTTTCTGCTGTTCTTGAATAGGTGGCGTAGGTACTTTTATAGAATAAATAGTTCCTCGTGATAAACTTGGAACGCCTGAAGCTTCATTGTATTTTCGCCAATCAATAACTTGAGAAAGCTGATAAAACCAATTCATATCAAGCTTTTTACTGTCTAAAGGGAGGCAATAGAAAGTAGTATCAATAGCCCAAAAAGGCTTCTCAAGAAATTGTGGCTTATCAATAGTACCCTTTCTACCAATAATGACTGAAGGTCCAGAATGTAGGTAGCTGTTAGTTGAGCCAGTAATCCCTCCTGTACCGACTATGTCATAAATGCCATTTTCATCAATGATTTCTTTAGGAGATTTTCCATAATTAATTGAAACCAGATCTTGTAATGAAAGTTTACTCCAACCATTAGGCACCATAACCAAGCTCCTTAAGATAGTTTTCCATCTCATCTTCTAAAGAGCTCAGCTCCGCTTTCAATGCCAAACGCTCCTGACGTACCGCCACAAGATCAATCTCTGCCTCAGGCTCAAAGGTATCGACATAACGCGGAATGTTGAGGTTAAAGTCGTTCTCTTTAATCTCATCAAGACTGGCAACATAGGCATATTTATCGACAAACTCACGGTTGTTATAGGTTTCAATGATTTTTGCCAAATTCTCATCAGTCAGTTTGTTTTGGTTCGAGCCAGATTCATAATCCGAACTGGCATCTATAAACAGTACCGTATCGTCTGATTTATTCTTCTTAAATACCAATATCGCCGCAGGAATCCCCGTACCAAAGAACAGCTTTTCCGGTAAGCCAATCACCGTATCAAGCAGGTTTTCTTCAATCAGTTGCTGACGGATTTTGCCCTCACTTGAGCCACGGAACAAGACGCCATGCGGCACCACCACGCCCATACGACCGGTATCGTTTTTTAGGGTTTCAATCATATGAGTGATAAACGCATAGTCGCCCTTGGTCTTAGGCGGCAGACCACGATGGAAGCGGCCATGCTCATCATCGGCGGCATCTTCATAACCCCATTTACTTAGTGAAAAGGGTGGGTTGGCAGTCACCACATCAAAGCGCAGTAGCGAGCCTTTATCATCAAGTAATAGTGGATGACGCAAGGTGTCGCCCCATTCGATACGGTGGTTGTCCTCACCATGCAAGAACATATTCATTTTAGCCAGTGCCCACGTTGAGCCAATCGCCTCTTGTCCAAACAGCTCATAGTTTTTGCTGCCTGAGTTTTTGCGTGCCATCGCCCCGCATTTAATCAGCAGAGAGCCCGAGCCACAGGCTGGGTCACATATCGCATCACCCGCGACAGGATTTAGGATAGTCGCCAACAGGTTTGACACCTCAGGCGGGGTATAGAACTCGCCCGCACTCGCGCCAGAGTCGGCAGCAAAGTGCTTAATCAGATACTCATAGGCATTACCAATCACATCAAGGCTACCCACACGCGATGGGCTAAGGTTGAGCATCGGCTTACCAAAGTCTTCCAGTAGATGACGCAGTAGCTCGTTTTTCTTCTTCTCATTACCCAAGCGGTCGGTGTTAAAGCTGATGTCTTGAAAGACGTTTTTGAGCTTATTACCGTTGGCTTCCTCTATCGCGTGTAGCGCTTCGTCAATACGCTGACCATTGCCGGGCTGATGACGCTGCTCGTATAGATCCCAAAAGCTGGCACCATCGGGCAACACAAAGCGCTGGTTGCTCATCAGCTCTTTGACCAAATCGGCATCGCCATACTCGTCCATCAAGGTATTGTATTCATCACGGTACACATCAGATAGATACTTCAAAAACAGCATGGTCAAGATAAAGTCTTTGTACGTATCGGCGCTAATCACACCGCGGAAGGTATCACACGCATTCCAAACCGCTTTGTTGATCTCGCTTTGTTTTATCGGCGCAGGATTGCTTTCTAAGTCGAGCATAAGTGTCCTTAATTGGGTTTATAGTCGTTATTGGTTTAATAAGTAATTTAACAGTGGGCAGGCCAAAAAAGTGCGTGATTTGGCTTTTTTAGCTAATATTATATCTCTCAATTTATTTGAAAATCGGGTGGGGTGCTCAAGCCTTATTCTTCAACAGAGCTAACACTTGATCCTCTCCCAACTCTGCGATTAACGCTTTTAGTTGGGCAGTAGAGTCAGTGTCGTCTTTTACATCTGCTCTAAACTTAGCGGTATCTCTGCCTTCTCGTAAAGCATCTAAATAATCCGCCCAGTTTTGCATCATCTCGCTACGATCGTCAATGTATTCAAACCGCCCATAAGCAGTGCCATTAGGATCTTTAGTCGTATGACCCAATGCCATCTCTACAAGCACAAGCGGGTACTTTAGCTGCTCTTGTAGGATGGTCTTTGCTGTCGCTCTAAAACCATGAGCACAGTGAACGTCCTTATAACCTAAATCCTTTAATCGCTTATTCGCCGTTGCATCAGAGATAATCTGATGCTTTTTTGCCGTCTGGCTAAAAAACACATATGGAGTATGGCCATTGATCTTTTGCTGTTCTCGTAAGATAGCTACGGCCTGACGAGGTAGGGGCACGACCATATCCTTGACCATGTTTACCTTGCCTTGTCCTTTTAGTGGCTTTAATGTCCACCTGCCAGCATCTAGATCGATATCAGACCAGCGCATACGGCGTAGGTCACCATTACGCACGAACAGCAATGTTAATAGCCTAAGCGAGTTTATTGTATTTAGATCACCATCTAAAGTTTCGATATCGCGCAGTAGTTTAGCGAACTCTTTAGGCTTAGTGATCGCAGGACGATGACCATAGCTTGACTTAGCCAACTGACTTTTAATAAGCGCCGCAGGATTACTTGTACAGAAGCCGCGAGCACCAGCATAGACAAATACATCACTGGCGATACCTGCGCAGCGTTCTGCTTTGTCTGTAGGTTTGCCAGCCTTATTTAATGAGTTGGCTTGAATGTCTAACAGTACCTCAAGCATTCTAGGCGAGCTGATCTCACTGATCGGCTCATCACCAATGTATGAGCAAATCAGCTCAAGTCGGCCTCTTTTACGAACAAGTGTATTACTCTTTTGAGTTTGATCTAAGCTATCAAAATACTGCCAAGCAAAATGATTAAAGCTATTATTAGTATTACTTAATAGTGTTTTCTTTTCTTCTTCACGATAGTCTTTTGGGTCGATATTACGGCTAAGCAGTTCTTCATAGTCACGCCACATCTCACAGGCACGCGCAAATGACACACTTGGGTAGACACCCAGTGAGATACGTTTGTTTTTAGATAAGGTAGGGGACTTATAGCGATAAAGCCAAGACTTAGTACCATTGGGTCTGACCATCAAATATAGCATCGGATGGTGTTTAACAGAGACTAGATATTCTTTGTCTTCGGCCTTGTGACTGCTGATGCTGCGATCAGAGCTGATTGGCTTGCGTGTTCCCATGACTGCCACCCAATGTACATTTAAATTCCAGTGTACATAGTAGTGTACATCAGATGCATGGATTGGGATAGATATTAAAAGACAGTATGGGACGTCAGATACAGCAAAGCCCCTGATATCAGGGGCTTTGGCTACTCTATAAGATAGTATAGAACTATGTAATGGTACCCGGAGCCGGACTTGAACCGGCACGCTATTGCTAGCGAGGGATTTTAAATCCCTTGTGTCTACCAATTTCACCACCCGGGCAAAACTTGTATTACTTGAGTTCTTGGTGGAGAACTCTGTAAGTGCGCGTATATTATCATAAAATTAATATTCGTCAACACTTTTTTTCTTAAACTTATTAAAAGTTTTAAAAAAATTGGAGGCTGAGGTCGGAATCGAACCGGCGTCCACGGATTTGCAATCCGCTGCATAACCACTCTGCCACCCAGCCATTTGAGGTGACCTATAATACCAAAAAAAAATTAAAATACAAGGGTCGCTTGAGAGTATTTGAGAAAATATTCGCATTTTCTTATGTTTTTTGATGGTTTAAGGGTTTTTTAACTGAAAAAAAAGCATACTTAGCACGCTTTGAGACGTAACCAAGTATGCTTTTATATCGACTTAAAGGCAAGTCGATATCACTAATGGACTACTACACGATACGTTTGTTTGCCGCTTTCGCTTTTTTAGCATCGCGATAAGTAGCAGTACAAATTATTATTAGTACAGCCAATGTGATTGCAGGCCAAATTAAGATATATAGGCCATAAGCAAAGGCACTCATAATAATCTCCTTATTATTTAATCATTTAATTCATAATTAATGATGATAAAGCTTAAATCACTATCTAAGCACAATATAGCTTGTCTTTAAAGCAGTGGTCAGTAATTGATCAGGGCAATCGCACTATAGAAAATAGCTGCTTTAAATTAGATTATCTAAACTAAAAGGATTAAATAGTTAGAAACTATAACTAAAATATTTTTATATATCTCGTGTTTTTGTTATTTGCGTCCGAAAGTTGGTGATAACATCTGTAAAAGGTCAATAATTAATTAAAATGTAGCTAAAATTAATTTGTAGTGCGATTGCCCTGAGTAATTGCTAAAGCTAGGTTTAGGCTTTTGGTTGTGCAGAAGTACCGCCTTGAGCCTTGCCTTGTGGCTTATCATAACTGCCCACACGCTCTTTAATTAATTCAAAGTCAAAGCGTTCATTGCTCATTAAGCTTAAGGCCACACAAACGATAGTACTTACCCCATAAGCAGTTAATGAGGCCAATAGCACTTCGTAATCACGCAAGAAGCCTGTGGCATAGATGAGCATCAATACTAAAGTGATTAAGGCTGCGATAAAGCCTAGTCTACGGCCAAAGAATCCAAAGACCATCAAGCCAATGACTACCGCAGCACCCACACTAGCAAAGATTTCGAACAGCAGTGCCACACCGCCTTCAATAGGAATAAGCTCGAAACGGGCGATACAGAAGAAGATCAGCGCAACAATTACTGCAGCAGTGAACGCTAAGTTGGTCACACGATCCCAGAACACACTGGCAATAACTGGGAATACAACCGCACCCCATAGAGCACCAACGAAGACCAGCATCACTAAAATGTCTAACTTCAAGCTAGCAAAGATTAAGCCCAGTGCCGTTGCAATAATCATGGTTGCACGACCTACAACTAACATCTTTCTAGGGTTTGGGTTGTCTTTGGCAATGTTTTTACCATACACATCCGCCATCATAATAGTAGACAAAGCTGATAAGTCTGAGTCTGCCGTTGAAGACAGCGAGCCAATCACTAAGATGAAGAATAGGGCAATAAAGATAGGATGTAGGTAGGTACTTACCATTTGCGGGATAATATTGTTCATATCGCCATCAAGAGGCTGAATACCTACGGTTAATGCCATCAGACCGATCATACCAAGACCAATCACGATACCAGCATAACCTACAGTTGCGGTAACGAACGTGGCTTTAATCTTAGTTTTATCGATAGCGAACAAGCGCTGAGTAATGGTTTGGTTACCAATGGCATAAGCAAGAACCGCTACGAAGTAGGGCGCACCTTGTTGTAAAAAGGCTTCTGATGAGAAGAAGTCTTGCTGCTGTGCCGTCAAGTTCGGTAGACCATCGAACATGGCTTGTGGACCACCCATAGCGAACAATACGGCCGGAATAATGACCACACCGATTGCCATTAGTGCCACTAATTGAGCAAAGTCAGTAAATACTGAGGCTCGGAAACCTGAGGTTAAGGTGTAGCTTAAGACACCGACCGCGGCGATAATAACCCCCGTTTGGAAGGACAGCGGCGAAAGTACAGAAACCAGAGCACCAGCGGCGGTGAAGTTGACCATCAAGCTAATTAAACTACCCATGAGGTTTGAGACCGCTAAGATTAATTGGCTTGAGGATCCATGTCGTGCATTAATCAATTCACCCAAGGTATGACCGTTTGGTGCTAATTGGCGAAAGCGCATGCCAAAAGGATAAATAAATAGAATCATTAGGGCGCCCCAGAATCCGTAGTGGATAGGGCCTGATAGACCGTATTTATATCCTGAGGTTGCTGCTGCATAAAATGAAGCCGCCCAAATCCAGGTGGCCGTCATACTGGCAGCACCCATGCCGAAGCCCACACCGTGCCCGGCGACCATAAAGCCTGAGGTACTCTCCTTGTCTTTTTTAATGATTAATGAGAGTAGGTAAGTACCCCCATAAAAAACCAGCATCATCAGAATGATTGTCCAGGATGAAAACTGAAACAATTCTTGAGTTTGCAAACCGTTCTCCTTGAAAAAGTTAGAGAAAAAGGATGGCACTCCTATTGTTCAAAAGTGGTTATTTGAAGCATCCTTAGTCGTTTAGAACTCATATGAGCTTTTTCACCACACATACAAGTTATTTAAAACCAACATAAAATCTTGCGTGTTTCTTTTTTTAAAGCGTCAAAAACTCTGTTTGCCAAAGCTTTGCTTTGACAAAATTTAAGCGCCAAAAAGCATCGTATAAAGATACGCCGCTAGGCTAAATGACATACTCTAAAGCAGTAAGTATCGGATACGTATCGAACACGCTAAGATGTTTCTTTAGTTTATATGTATAATAAACTGACATTGCTTAGCACACCGGCTCGAAGTTGAGCGGTGTGTTCATACTTTTTTGACAACATCACCGTTTGGCTGACGGGTTGTTTGGTCTGTTAACCAAACTCAGTCAGATAAACGAGAGGCATTGATGTTAGAGCTAATACTAAGGCGCGTTGTTCTGACCTTTATGACTCTAACAAGCTACTGACTATTTGATGTCCAAAAACTTGGTTTAAGCTTTGTTCAAAAAATAGACAGCAATAATTGTGCAACATAGGGTATCGAAATATTTAAACAATTTCAAACATTCCAAAAAGAAGTTATAACTATTGCAACTATTAATAAAGTTTTATCACCAGTCGCCGTAAAACCACCCACTTCAGGGGGTGGATATAAGGCGACACACACTGTCGTAAGAAGTCGTTAAAGGGTTGTAAGTCAAAATTAAACTTGCCATACTAAGTATATGAAAACCCTAAAACTACGCATTAAAGACAAGCACATAAAAGAGCTGAATCAGCTAAGCGGTTCGGTGAACTTTGTGTGGAACTATGTCAATGCGCTGTGCTTTGAGCATTTAAACCGTACTGGTAAGTTTTTTAGTGCTTATGATCTAAGTGAGTACACCAAAGGAAGTGGCGAGTATTTAGGATTACACAGTCAGACCTTACAAGCTATCAATGAGACTCACGCCAAGGCTCGCAAACAGTTTAAAAAGGCCAAACTTAACTGGCGTACTAATAGACCTGATGCCAAGCGTAAATCACTGGGCTGGATACCTTTTAAAAAGTCTGCTATCAAGTATATAAGCACAAGACAAACGGGAAAGAAAGCACTTAAATCAACCCTTCAACTATCACTGTCTAAAGGTCAAAAGCTTATTATAGATGTATTCGATAGTTACAACCTAAGCCTATATCAAATTAACACGCTTGAGATAGTACAAGACAGTCGTAATCGTTGGTATGCGTGTATCACCGTTAAAGACTTTCCTAAGCAAGTAAGTGGTAAGGGCAGCGTTGGAATTGATTTGGGCTTAAAAGAGTCTGCAACCACCTCAAATGGTGACAAGCTAACTATTAAGCAAACGCAAAAATGGGCGAATAAGTTAGCAGTAGCCCAGCGTGCTAAGAATAAAAATCGTGTCAAAGCAATCCATGCCAAAATCAAAAACACAAGATTAGACTTAATTCATAAATTTACCACAAAGCTTGTTAAAGATAACAGCTTAATTGTGGTTGGTGATGTTAAATCACGCTCATTTACCAATAAGAAAACCAAGCTAGCTAAATCGACATACGATGCAGGTTGGTTTGAACTCAAACGACAACTGGAATATAAATGCAAGCATGCAGGTTGTCAGCTTGAGATGGTAAATGAGAGTTACACTACCCAGACCTGCTCGTGCTGCTACAAAATAAGTGACAGTAGTCCGAGAGGTAGAGCAGGTTTGCGAATAAGAGGATGGACTTGTGCTGAGTGTGGCACATGGCATGATAGAGATATCAATGCTGCTAAGAATATCCTTGCGGTCGGGCTTGACCGTCTAGATGTAGGAATCCCCTCGGTTTAGCGAGGGGAGGAAGTCAACGTAGCTCAATAAGTGGCTTGGCGTAATCGACCTTATCTCCATTAGTTACCAAAATCTTATCCACCAAACCGCTAACCTCACTCAGCACAGGCATCAGCTTAGATAAAACATCGACATAAGCCACAGTTTGACCAACTTCCACCGTATCACCTGGCTTTACCAAAGGGGCTGCGGCGGCATCTTGACCCAATTGCACATAGCCCACATAAGTTGACGCAATGTGTTTGGAGGTAGATTCAGCGCTAGCTACAGGGTTATTTTGGCTGCTTTGTTGAGTCATAGCAGGCTGGGCAGCAGAATTGACTTGGGATTGACTGCTGTTAACCACAGTGATGGACTGTTCGCCTTCACTGACAGTGACCTGATGAACAGAGCTGTTGGCGACTTTTTTGACCACAGCTTCAAGGGTATTGAAATCCATGTTGCTTCCTTTTTTTAATGGCTTAATATTTGACTGCTTAAATGAGCGGCTCCTGTTACATAGCGGCTAATGTTTAGTTTAATAGCCACTAAGTTAAAAAAGCTGCCGCTGGCCTGGTTTGAGACAAGGAGTCTTTGGCTGAACAGCGGCGGCCTTAGTTAACAGTTAACCGGCAATATATTCGGCAACGGTCATCACGCTTAAAACACTCATGATAATGGCAATAACCCAACCAAAAGCGGCAATCCAAATAGGATGCTTATAACTGCCCACGATATTGGTGCGATAAGCGGCAATAAGGATAATAATCATCGCAATTGGTAGAATCAAACCGTTTAGCGTGCCGGCCAATACCAATAACTGAGCAGGCTTACCTACTGTGGCAAATACAAAGGTTGAGATTAGAATAAAGCCGATAATAAAGTAACGGCTGTTACGCTCAATGAAAGGGTGGAAGTTGCTCATAAACGACACAGAGGTATAGGCAGCGCCAATGACCGATGTAATCGAGGCCGCCCAAATAACGATACCAAAAATTACTTTACCGGCATTACCTAAAATGTACTGGAACGGTGACATAGCAGGGTTGGAAGGATCTAAGGCGATACCTTTTGATACCACACCTAACACGGCTAAGAATAAAAATACCCGCACAATAGAGGCGACCAAAATACCTGACACTGAGCTTCGTGTCACAGAAGGTAGGTTTTCTTCACCACTTACGCCGGCTTCTAACAGACGGTGAGCGCCAGAGAAGGTAATATAGCCACCTACCGTACCCCCAACCAATGTCACAATCGCCATGGCATCAATTTCGCTTGGCATGATTGTACGTGCTGCCGCTTCAGCAAAAGGTGGGTTTGATTGAAACATCACATAGATGATAAGTACCAATAGGACAAAGCCCATAAGCTGAGTGAAACGGTCCATCATAGGACCCGCTTCACGGCTTAAGAAAATGGCCACCGCAATCACGCCACTTATTAAAGCGCCGGTGATGGGGGAGATATTAAACATCGACTGCATACCTAAGCCGGCACCACCGATGTTACCAATATTAAAGGCTAAGCCGCCCAATACTACCAAGAAGGTTAAGAAATACCCCACACCTGGGAATACTAAGTTGGCCACTTCCTGCGCACGCAATTTAGAGACAGCAATAACTCTCCAGATATTAAGCTGAACCCCAATATCCATAATGATTGAAATTAAAATAACAAAGCCAAAGCTGGCCATCAGGCTTTCGGTAAAGGTTGCGGTCTGGGTCAAAAAACCTGGGCCCACAGCGGAGGTTGCCATTAAGAAGGCAGCCCCTAATATTGCGGTGTTGTTCTTTTTTAATACGGTCATAAACATCCTTGTGATGGATTAGCGTTAAGGGAAATAGCCTTAAGCAACGGTTTTTAGGGTTGAGTTAATGATTTAGATGGCCTGTTATACAGCCATTTTTTAACAGAATTAGGCAGATATGGTTATGCCTCGTTGTTGCAGTTGCTGCTTAATTTCAGCGGCAAATTGCACAGCATGTTCGCTGTCACCATGCAAACAAATGCTTTGCGCTTCAACGGGCACTTGGACGCCATCGACGCTGGTCACTACGCCCTGAGTAATCATTTGTAAGGCGTGCTCAGTGGCTTGCTTCGGGTCTGTAATAAGTGCATTGTCTTTACTACGGGCGACCAATGAGCCATCGCTTTCATAGTTGCGATCGGCGAAGACTTCAGAGATGCTGGTTAAGCCTTGCGCCTTGGCTTCGCTAATCAAGTAGCTGCCCGACAAGCCCATAATGGCTAAGCTTGGGTCAAAGTTTTCGACTTCAGAGACGACAATTTGTGCCAAGGTTTCATCTTTGGCCGCTTGGTTGTATAGAGCGCCATGTGGCTTGACATAGCTGAGCTCAACGCCGACAAAGTCACACATAGCTTTTGCTGCGCCCAATTGATAACGAATTAAGGCTCGGCACTCTTCTTCCGGCAGATTTTGTGTGGTGCGACCGAAGTTGTCTTTGTCATCAAAGCCTGGGTGCGCCCCGACTCGGACGTTATGCTGTTTGGCCAGCTTTAAGGTTTCAAGCATGTGCTGATATGAGCCGGCATGTAGACCGCAGCTGACGTTGGCCGAGCTGACGATACCCATTAAGGCCGCATCTTGGCCACAGCCTTCGGCCACATCGGCATTTAAATCAACACTTTGGGCTTGGTTGGGATGCAAATTAGTGGTCATGAGCATATCTCCTAATACGTTCGATATAACGGTCTCTGTCTTGGCGGGCTCGTATAGCTTCTTCGATTGAAACCCTCTTAAACTGACAACTTTGGCCAAAGCGGATCTGTGCCATCAATCCAAGGTCGGCCTCAATCACAGTGGCAATCTTAGGGTAGCCCCCTGTGGTTTGAGAATCGGCCATCAGTACGATGGGCTGACCTTGTGGTGGCACTTGAATCATGCCAGCCGCCACGCCATGTGAGCTCATCTCTAAAGTTTGGGCAAACTCAAGCGAACTCTCGCCAACGCAGCGATAGCCCATGCGGTTGCTGCTGGTATCAATCCGCCAAAGCTGGTTTTCAAAGTTTTGTTTCGCCGCTTCTGTAAATTGGTCGTACTCACTATTGGCAACCACACGGATTTGTGGCACTTGGCTGTCAAGTTTAGAGGGTGCTGCGCTTAGGGCAGCTATGCCAATCTCACTGTTTGGTAGGTCAATAGTTTTATTAGGGCTGGCAAGGGTTAGCTGATTGCCTTGGCTTAAAAACTTCCCTTTGCATCCGCCAAACTCTGCCTTAGTATTGGTGCTGCTCGAGCCCAAAACCGGTTCGATATCAAAGCCACCTTGCACCGCCAGATAGGCATACATACCCTGTAAGGGCCGTACTAGCTTTAGGGTTTGTCCAGCTTTGGCTGTCATGCGCCAATAGCCATAAACCCGCTTTTCATCGAGGTAGGCTTCATATAGCCCGCCGGTTAAACAAAAGCAGGTGTCTTGTTCAAATTGCACGCTAAAGCTGCCTAAAGCAATCTCTATGGCTGCGGTGTCTAAAGGGTTTTGTAGCAAAGCATTGGCGGCTTGTAATGCCCAAGGGTCCATGGCGCCATTGGTGCCCACTCCTAGGCTGCGAAAGCCAAAGCGTCCTAAGTCTTGAATGCTGGCTAAGGCATTTGAGGCTAAAATCTTCATAATCAGTGGCCTATCCCTCGTTGACTAGTCATTAATATCGAGTACCGTAAACTGCAGGGTGTCTCCTGCGCTTAGCGCTGTCGGCGGGTTTTGGGTCAAATCAAACAGCGGCATTTGGGTGCGTCCGAGCAGCTGCCAACCGCCGGGTGAGGAGAAGGGGTACACCCCTGTTTGCTCACCGCCAATGCCCACAGAACCTGCCGGTACTTTCGTGCGCGGTGTCTCGCGTCTTGGAAAATACAGCTTCTCTGATAAGCCGCCCAGATAAGGGAAGCCAGGCTGAAAACCGATAAAGTAAACCGTATAAATCGCCTCACTGTGCAGCTTGACCACTTCTTCGACAGACAAGCCCAGTGCCTGTGCCATAGGCTTTAAGTCTGGGCCATACTCGCCGCCATACTGCACAGGTATCTCAACATGTTTACCTTCGATACTTTGCCCATCAATCTGCTCGCTAAGTTCGGTTAGCTGCTGCTTTAAGCTGTTGAGTTCCGTAAAAGTTAACGGCTGAGTAAAGACGCTTAAGGTATTCATACCAATAACCACTTCAGCGACAGTGGGCAATTTGCCAATATGCTCGGCTAAGGCCCAACACAGCTGCTGCTTTTGTAAGGTAATTGGCTTATCAAAATGCAGGGTTAAGTTGGTCTCGCTACACAACTGCCAAGTGGGCTTGTCGTGAGTTTCTAAAGCATCATTACGAATCAAATTGGGCATGCTCCAAATCCTTAAAAGGGGTGGTGATTAGGGCGTATAAGTTGGATAAGGCGGCTTTAAATATTTTGCTCAATCCACTGTTCTAAATAGTGAATACTGACCTCACCTTGGTTAAAGCCTTCATCAGCAAACAAGCGTTTGTGTAAAGCTAAGTTGGTATCAATCCCTTCAATCTTTGCTTCAGAGAGTGCTGCTTGCATGTAGTTAACAGCTGCGGGTCTATCTGGGGCATGGACACAAATTTTAGCGACTAAGCTGTCGTAAGAAGGCGGGATAACCGAGCCGGTCTCAACATGGCTATCAACACGCACGCCCATACCTGCAGGTAGGTGACAGTAACTGATCTTGCCTGGAGTGGGTAGAAAGGTATAAGGGTTTTCCGCATTAATGCGACATTCAAAGGCATGACCTGACAGCTGAACATCCCCCTGCTGATAAGGCAGAGGCAAGCCTGCTGCTACCGTGATTTGAGCTTGCACAATATCAATACTACTGATTAATTCGGTGAGGGTGTGCTCAACCTGAATGCGGGTATTCATCTCAATAAAGAAGAACTCGCCATTTTCATATAAAAACTCAAACGTACCAGCACCCACATAGCCCATTCTTTTACAGGCAGTGACGCAAGCCTCCCCAATTTGTTGACGCTGCTCTTCTGTGATGCCAGGGGCAGGGGCTTCTTCGATCACCTTTTGATGGCGGCGCTGCATTGAGCAATCACGCTCACCTAAATGAATGGCATGGCCTTGGGTGTCAGCCAAGACTTGAACCTCGATATGGCGTGGCTTCTGTAAATAACGCTCTAAATAAACGACCGAATCGCCAAAGTTGGCTTCCGCTTCGCTTTTGGTCATGGAGATGGCTTTGATTAAATCGCTCTCTTTTTCCACCACGCGCATACCGCGGCCACCCCCGCCACTGGCTGCCTTAATAATGACGGGATAGCCCACTTCTTTAGCCAGTGCCAATACCTCGCTTTGCTCTTCAGGTAAGGCACCCTCTGAGCCGGGTACGCAAGGTACGCCGGCTAGCAGCATCTGGTGCTTGGCCTCTACTTTATCGCCCATTTGACGAATGTTTTTTGCTGTTGGGCCAATAAATACCAGTCCCGCTTCGGTTACCGCTTCAGCGAAGGCTGCGTTCTCTGCCATAAATCCATAGCCAGGGTGAATGGCTTCAGCACCACTAATCAAGGCCGCTGAAATAATGGCTTCTTGATTCAAATAGCTTTTTGGGGCGGGCGCAGGACCGATACAGATACTCTCATCGGCCAAGCGTACCGCAAGGGTGTCTTTGTCTGCTTCGGAGTACACCGCTACTGAGAGGATGCCCATTTGTTTACAGGCACGGACAATGCGTAGGGCAATTTCACCCCGGTTGGCTATCAGGATTTTTTTGAACATATCGGCTTCCTTGCAGAGGCAGGTTAAGGACAAAACGACTTAATAATAAGTTTGATAAAGAGGGTGGTAAGGACTGTCTTATAGGGCACGAGTCTCGAATAAAGGTTGATCAAATTCGACCACATCGCCTTCTTTGACTAGTATCTTCTCGATAATGCAGTCTTCTTCTGCTTTGACTTCGTGCATGATTTTCATGGCTTCTATCACGCATAAGGTGTCGCCGGCTTTGACGCTATCGCCTTCATTAAAAAACACATCGGCACTAGGGTCTGAGCGAAGATAGAAGGTGCCCATCATAGGCGCGATAATGGATGAATTGGCCGTGGAAGGCGTAGAGTTTGACGCATCAGCTGCTAAGTTATCAGACTCTGAGCCAGTCAGTGTCGATGGCGTGGTTACGCTGTCTGCTTGGCTCAAAGAGGCAACAGAGGTCTCGGATAAATAGGCATCAGACTCAGGAGCATGACAGACCACTTGGATACGTTGGGTGCCATCTACGACTTCTAATGATTGAATATTTGAGCGTTCAGCGAGCGCAATGATTTTTTCTAAATCATCAAGATTGATATTCATTGTAAATCCTTGAGAATAAAAAGAAGATTAGAGGCAATAGATGGACTATTTAAATAAGAAAAAAACTTTATTTGATTAGCTGTAAGTGAGTTATCGCATGACTAGGTTAGCTTAGCTAACCAGTGACTATAAATTATCATAACGTAAAAAAATACAAATACAAAGTCATCTATACAAATTTTTTTAAACAAATCTATGTTTTTGGTCTATTTTACTATTTTAAACTTTCAACCCGTTATTGGCTTAAATAGACTTTCTGAGCTTGATTTGGATAAAGTTTTACCAAAAAAGGCTATAAAAAGCCCGTTAAAATAGCTTTTTACTGCATTCTTCATTAAAATCCTAGCATTCCTTTTTTATACTCATTAACATAGTCCTGATTAGACTGTTATTTCCACTTCATTCATCACAAAATAATTGAGGCAGATATGAGCCAAGCGACGTCAGAACAATCAATCAATAACTTAAGTATAGAAGAACAACTGGCTATCATTAAGCGCGGTACTTATGAGATTTATTCAGAAGAGGATTTGATTGCTAAGCTAAAGCTGGGTCGCCCGTTAAAAATTAAAGCAGGCTTTGATCCCACTGCCCCTGACTTGCACTTAGGTCACACAGTTCTAATCAATAAACTAAAGCATTTCCAAGATTTAGGCCACGAAATCTATTTCTTAATCGGTGACTATACGGCGAAAATTGGTGACCCTTCTGGTAAAAACACCACACGTCCCCCTTTAACAGATGAGCAAGTGTTGGCTAATGCTAAGACTTATGCTGAGCAAGTTTTTAAAATTTTAGATAAAGACAAAACCAAAGTAGTCTTTAACTCACAGTGGTTCAATGAAATGAGCGCCGGTGACATGATTCAGTTGGCAAGCCAGTTGACGGTCTCTCGCATGCTTGAGCGTGATGATTTCGCGAAGCGCTATGCGTCACAAACCCCAATCGCCATTCACGAATTCTTATACCCCTTAGTACAAGGCTATGACTCAATTGCGCTAGAAGCTGACGTTGAGATGGGGGGTACAGACCAGACCTTTAACTTATTGATGGGCCGCACCCTTCAAGGACGTTATGGTCATGAAGCACAGGTATGTATCACAGTGCCTATCTTAGAAGGTCTAGATGGCGTTAATAAAATGTCGAAGTCTCTAGGCAACTACGTGGGTGTTGATGATGCGCCAGGCACTATGTACCAAAAGCTACTGTCTATGCCAGATGAATTAATCCAGCGTTATTATGAGTTCCTAAGCTTCAAGCCTATGGACGAAGTAAATGCGCTGATGAAAGAGATGGAAGAGGGACGCAACCCACAAGAGATCAAGCGTATTTTGGCGGAAGAGTTAATTGAGCGCTTCCACGGAGCAGAAGCGGCTGCCAACGCTCACAAATCTGCGGGTAACGTCTTAGCTGATGGTGAAATGCCAGTTGATTTACCAGAGATAACGCTAGAGCTTGAAGCGGGTCAAGAAGCCTTATTCATTACCCAAATTTTGAACCAAGCCGACTTGGCTAAGAACAGCGCTGCCGCAAAAGACATGCTAAAACGCAATGCGGTGAAGGTTGACGGTGAAGAAGTGAATGCAGGCTTTAGCCTAACCTCAGGCCAAACGGTAGTTATTCAGGCAGGCAAAAAAGCCTTTGCTAGAGTAACGGTTGCTTAATGTTTGGTGTAAACCAAAATACAAGCCCAACAAAAACTGAAATTATGAGTAATAAATTGACAACCAAGACCGTACCACAAGGCATTTATCGTCACTACAAAGGCAGTCTTTACCAAGTGCTACACACAGCGCACCACTCAGAAACTGAGAAAGCGTTGGTGGTATATCGCTGCCTTTATGGTAACTATGATGTGTGGGTGCGTCCGCTGGAGATGTTTGTAGAAACAGTCACAGTCGAGGGGCAAACTGTGCCTCGCTTTGAGCTGATTCAAGCTTTGGCAGATTAAGTCGGTCAATCAGCTTTTGTTAGGTAATAAAAAAGACAGCTTTTGGGCTGTCTTTTTTTGTGAGTATATAGGTGTATTTAAGAATTAATCCGTCGCCATCCACGACTTATTATCAACATTAAATAGCCTGATCATAGTAATGGGCGCCAAGACACTGAGCCAAATACCATAAGTAATTGGGACTCCTTGGCTAACTATAAAGTAACTGACGGCTAGAATAGCGAAGCTGAGTAGTAGGCCTAGCATATTATGGCTGGACTTACGGCACATTAAGGCCTGCAGTGTGGTTAATGTCAATAAAAACGCTCCTAGCTGAAGCATAATCATTGCCATGGCATAAGGTTGGGAGATACCTTCAAGAGCGGTGTTGCCCCGTTTCATCAATGACTTCTGTTACCAGTTTTAGGGTGCTGCCTAGGCCTGCCAAAGCAGTAAAGATAAAGAAGTGGCCATAGCCAAAAGAGACAAAGTCGTGACGGCGACGCTCTTCATCCAAGATGTCATCGAATGGGATGCTAAAGTAAAGCCACCATACAGAAAACAGCAAGGCCACCAATGCCAAACCTGAAATCAAAATGGCGGCAGCAGAATAAGTTGGGTTGATTAAAAAATGTAAAATAGTCTGACTGACCCCCAAGATGCCTTCTCCCAAAACGATAATGGTTAATAAACCATAACGTTCGGCGATGTGACGAGGGTGCCAGTTATCAAACTGCTCTGAGCGCACCCAGATAGGCATTAATAATTCAGCTGCAATGAATAAAAACAGGGCGGATCTTTTTAGTGGTTCAGGCAAAAACAACCAGCTTATCCACATTAGCTGTAGAGTGATGAGCCCAAACATGCTGCAGCCCGCTACCTTTTTGTGTTCAGGCACATCACGATAAACCCGTCACCACTGACTGCAGCTGGCAAGGCGCATAATGGCGTAACCGGCTACCCCAATCCAGATTAATCCTTGATCGAAGAACTGATGGATGTTGGCGGCAATCAATAGGGAGCCAAACATCTGCATCATCACAGAGATACGATAGGGCAAATCATCGGGGTCATAGCCGGAGCCAAACCACGTAAAGCTGGTCCACGCATTCCACAGAATAAAAAACGCCACGGTAAAGGTGATAAATCCTGAGTATTCGTGAGCCAACAAGTTTTGATACAGCCCATGAGCCGCCGCTGAAACTGCAATGACATAAACTAAGTCAAATAATAGCTCAAGCGTAATTGAGGTACGGTTAGGCTCATGGGTGTCTCTTACCGAAATAGGCCGAATACTGGGCAGGTTCATCGATAATGTCACTCCGATAGCATCAGGTAGGGTCGCTTATAGCTTCTCATTTAAACACAAAAAGGCGCCACTGTTTAGTAGCGCCTTTTGTTGGCCAATACTTTGACCAAAAGTTAACTCAAGCGAGGGTTATTAAGACTTTTTCTTGTCGTCTTTTAGACCCGCTTCGATTTGAATTTTTAACTTAACGTTTTTCATCATACCGCCGTCAGTGTAGGTGTTGATGCCCCACTGAGTTCTATCGATAGTGGTTTCAAAGTCACCACCACAAGTTTTTGTCTCTAAGATTGGGTTATCGTAGCAGTTAAACTTAGTGGCTGTTAAAGTCACTGGGTGTGTTTGGTCAAGCATGGTTAGCTCGCCTTTCACTGATTTTACTTTATCGCCATCAAATTCCCATTTGGTAGATTTAAAGTAAGCAGTAGGATATTTTTCTACGTTAAAGAAGTCAGCAGATTTTAAATGCTTGTCAAAAGGTTTAACGTTAGTGGTTAAGCTATTCATAGGGATTGTAACGCCTACGAAGCCTTGTTTTTTCTCAGGAGAATAATCCACTACGCCAGTTAGACCGTAGAAACCACCTGTGTTAGTAGTGGTACCGAAATGGTCGATAGAAAAGCGAGCGTTAGCATGAAGAGGGTCAATCTCATAGATTGCTGCGTTGGCGTTAACGCTTAAAGCGCCTAGACCCGCTAAAGTAGCAACAGTAAGGGTTTTTTGAATTAAGTTCACAGTTCGTTCTCCTATTAAAAAGCTTATAAGATGGGACTACAAGGTGATGAAGCTATAATTTTGTTATATATTTCTTAGTAAGCAGTCACAGTTAAGTGGTTAGCCTATATCTATGTAAGCTTGGACCTCTTAAAAAACAATAAGTATCTATAAGGACTACTTATATATAGAGGTCGCTAGTTTAACAAATATTTAGGAGGTTTTGGGTTACATAAAGCCATCAAACCAGAAAATTTGGTTGTATTTTAGTTATAAATGTACGTTTTAGTTACATACTTGGCTTAATTTTGCGTCCCATTAAGGTGTGAGCCACCCAGGCTGGTCCAATTAATAAGAACTGTAAGTCTTCAAAGAAAGAAGGTTTTTTGCCTTCAAGTTTATGGCCGATAAACTGTCCAATCCAAGCCACCACAAAGACAGCAGCCCAAGCTTTAAACCCAAATGGTAGTAACGCAATGGCAGCCATACTGATGAGCATAAATATACCCATGGCGATGAATAGGGGAGTAGATAGGCGTAAGTAGAATACCGCAACCAGCATGGCAGCTACGATGGTGAACCAAGCGGCTACAGACATACCCATGCCTAGAATGCTCACAAAAATTGTGGGCACACACAGCCAATGAATCTTTTTATTAATAGGATTTTGGTGGCTTACAGCATAGTCAGCCAACCATTGATCTAAGCTACGTTTTTCAGAGCGTTTACGTGATGCCATTCTAATGTCCTTATTAGTCAATAGGGAAAAAGTTCCCAATAGCGTATATTAACAGACCCTTCGTCTAACCAGTGGCAAGACTGGGCCAGTATTATCCTTAACTTATTATTGCAATAACCTACCTTAAAGTAAACTGCTGTGTAACAGGCAGGTTTAAAGTCTAGGTTTTTACAATAGTCTGTAAGATAATAGGTAAAAATATTGAATTTTTGACACCCAGACCCCATTTAAGTGGGTCATGACTGTTGCAAAATGGGGTTTGGTTTTTGGCTAATATTAAGCCCCGCGTTGCCTCTCAAATATATTTAAAGGAAGTTAGCGTATGATGCGTATTGGCCTGTTTTTATTAACCAACTTAGCAGTGCTAGTGGTCTTCGGCATTGTTTTTAGTATTTTATCGGCCTTCTTTGGCCTCGGCTCTGTCCATGGCGCCGGAGGCATAAACTTTGGTAGCTTAGCCGTAATGTGTGCTGTTTATGGCATGGTTGGCTCAATGGTGTCCCTTCTATTATCAAAATGGATGGCCAAAAGATCAACGGGCACAGTAGTTATTGAACAGCCTCGTAATGCCACTGAACAATGGCTAGTAGACACGGTAGCCAAGCAAGCCAAAGCCGTAAAAATTGGTATGCCTGAAGTGGGTATCTTCGATAATGCTCAGCCTAACGCTTTTGCGACCGGTTGGAACAAAAACAAAGCTCTAGTAGCTGTCTCCTCTGGCTTGCTACATACCATGACTCCTGATGAAGTAGAGGCGGTCTTGGCGCATGAAATTGGTCACGTGGCCAATGGCGACATGGTCACCCTAGCTTTAATTCAAGGGGTGGTTAACGCCTTCGTTATGTTCTTCGCTCGCATCGTAGGTAGCTTCGTTGATAGAGTGGTTTTCAAGAATGAAGACGGTCCAGGTATCGGTTACTTCGTGACCAGTATCGTGATGGATATCTTACTGGGCTTCTTAGCTTCAGCAATTGTGATGTGGTTCTCCAGAAAGCGTGAATTCCGTGCTGATGAAATGGGTGCCAAGCTTGCTGGCCGTAATAAGATGATCAGTGCTTTAGATGCCCTGCGCCCTGCAGAACAGCGTCCAGATCAGATGCCAGAGAATATGAAAGCTTTCGCTATCTCAAGTGGTCAGTCACAAAGCTTCAGCATTGCTAACTTCTTCCGCTCGCATCCGACGTTAGATGACCGTATTGCGGCTTTAAAAGACTATAACCCTAGCAAAGCTTAATAGCTTCTTAAGGCTAATACCTGCTATCAGGCTAATAAAAGTGAATATAAAAAATACCGCGAACTCTCGCGGTATTTTTTTTTATTTAAATCCAAAGCAAGTTATTAAACGCTGCAGCCATTAAACTGCTTCTTCAGCACTACGCTGCCACTCATATAGACCGATAAAAGAGTTAATCTGATAGACCATGGTTTGGATAGCGAAAATATAATTCCCCGTCATTAGGTTAACGATCAACCACACGAAGTTTACCGCAATCCAAATCCACCAGTTAAAAGAATAGCGCAAAATCATCGTGGCTTGGGCAGTAATGGAGAGTACGAAGGCAAAGACGTTAATCCAATAAAAATCTATCATGCCTAAGAACTGACTGCCATCATCTTGAACCACTGCATAGCCTCTTTGCGCAAGCCAGTCGTTAACCATAGGGAACATGGGCAGACCAATGGTGATGAAGGCTAGAGTGACTATCCATACCCACTTTGTGGCTGATTTTGGCACCATATTGCCATCGGGGTCAGTGTTTTTTGCCCAATAGGCAAGGCCGTAAGCATGGGTAAAGAAGTTGAATAAAGGCGCTAGCATGAGACCCACAGCCCCCGAGGTTCCTTGCACCACAACTTCCCCTGCGGTAGCCAACATCCCTAGACCATTGCCCATGACATTTCTGCGGAAGGACAAAGACACCACACAGACCAGGCCCACTAGAGAGACGCCTAGATAAAACCAATCCAGCTGTGTGTGCTCTGTGGTTAACCAAAAACCAGAGCTTAGCGCTATCACACCGAAGATGAACCAGCCAATAATCCATTGTATGGCCCACTTTCCAGTGAGGTTATCGAGTAGTTTGATACGCATATTAATCCTTCCAGTTTTTATTTATGACCAGTTTATTTATTAAAGATATGCTGGTCAATATAGGCGATAGCATCTTGATAACGCTGGAAATAATCTGGGCTGCTAATACGATGCGTTTCGATATTATGATGCTCAAATAAAGCGGTCAGTCTATTTTCAAAGCGTTCACGAGCATTTTCACTGCCCAAAGAGCGCATACCATCATCTACCCAAGGTGTGTTATTGGCTAAGAACAGAGTATGGTCGAAGCAAAACTCTTCAATGCAAGCTGTGACAAAAGGATGAGCACGTCCCTCGTACTCCTCACAAAATGCTTGTGTGGTGACGAAGTCAGTATCAACTAAAGTAATTGGAGCTTGAGCCTGATATAAAGTCTCACGCACTGCCTGAGCATGGTCTAGAGCAATGGGGCCATAGTCACTGTATTGAAGCCCTTCTTCGGTCCCACCAAGGTCAGTACCCACATATAGTCTACCCATCTCCAACACCAAATCAGCCCCATAATAGTTAGCAAGCTTATGGGCTAAAGTGGTTTTTCCAGAGCTTTCGCCACCGACAATGGCCACAGTACGGGTGTAATTACCTCGAGCTTCAGGGTGGATAATGTCCCAGTTAGCAATCGGATTGTAGTGAATGGCAGTACTGTCAAATTCAGGGTGAAGTGGGGTAGTGGTGACATCAATGTTTAATGCTGAAGTCACAGCAGGCTTCGATAAAGAGTGGCCTTCAGTGACTAGCAGAACATTGTCTTCATCAATGGCGAACTTGCTTTCAATATAGTCAATCTTAGCGTTATAAGCATCAATATTGATGGTGATGTCTTCGATGCTGTCATGAACTGGGAAAGAGAAGTCATCACAAATGTGAATCTTAATAAAAGGTAAGTCACTACAAGCCATTTGCAACCAACGTGCTTTGTCTTGTAGCGTTACTGGGAACCTAGGGTTGGGGTTAGGGTGCTGGGTAATGACAATATGCAACACCTCAACGATTGATGAAGCATGCAAAATGCTGCGAATATGTCCTAAATGAAGAGGCTCAAAGTGGCCAATCATCAGTCCTGATTTTTGCATAATAAAATCCTTAGCTATTCAATTAGTTATTTCAAGTCGCTTAATTTTAGTAGATTTATAAGTTGGTATTTAAAAAAATTTTATCAGTAAATAAGCAGAATACGCCGTAGCAATCGCAGATTTTTACTGGCTATAAAGGGCACAGAAATATAGTAATAATCGTTTTTAAAATAATAAGTTACACATACTCACACTGCACGAATGTTCTCAGTTTTCGGTAAGGCATTTTAAGTATAAAGTTACAAAGACAGTGTAAAGTATAAACAGCAATATTGTTAATCAGCGCTATAATAATATAAGTTAGATTCATTGGGGTATATATAAACCCAAGATTAACAAATTTATAGAATAGCACAGCCAAACCTTGTTTCCTTTGTTGACTTGTAGCCTCTTGTTATTAGGGCGTGTCCCTAATTTGAAAAATACAGATAAAGCCTTATTTTAATCCTATATATCAACAAAATATAGGGAAACTCAAGCCATGGCGAGAACAGTAA
>NZ_FUGD01000170.1 GCF_900162815.1 Psychrobacter pasteurii
CATTCTCCGCACGTAGGTATTCATTCTCACGCTTAAGCTCTGCTAAGGTCTTTTCATCATCTGGTTTGTCTGTGATATAGGGTTTACTCATGGCGGTTCCACCTTGACATTTAGAAGTGAGTCCAGACATGCCTTCTTGCCGATATGCTTTATGCCAGTGACTGATTAATGCCGGTGAGCTGATGTTAAATTTAAGGGCAACCTCTGATTGACTTAAATCTTGCTCTAGCATGGTAGTTAATACTTTGTGTTTAAACTCACGACTATAGTAGGCTTTGCTTGTCTTTGGCTTTATCGCATCTATGCCACCGCTTTGATATTGCTTCACCCATTTAGCTATGAATCTTGGGTTGATATTAAACTTCTTAGCTGTGGCAGCTCCGGTATGTCCTTGCCTATAGTATGCTATGACTTTTATCTTAAAGTCTAGGTCGTAACGCATAAAAATACCCCATAAGTTGTGTCCAACTTATGGGGTTCAG
>NZ_FUGD01000085.1 GCF_900162815.1 Psychrobacter pasteurii
TAACTGATTAGCTGCTTGTTTTATACTTAATAATTTACTCATAGTAAGTAATTATAGATAGTTTTAGGTATCTTTGTGGTTACTGTTTGTAACCCTTATCATTTAATAAGTTAATCAGCTAATACTCTAATAACTTCAGGGGAGGGCAGTGAGCTTGGTTTAAAAAGGTTTTACGATAACCAATACCACCACTGCCACCAAGATCAATACGGGTATTTCATTAAACCAACGCCAGAAGACATGGCTTTTGTATTTTGGATCATCAACCAGTCTTTTACGGTAGATGCCACACAGGCCATGATAAGTTGACAGCAAAACCACCAACAGTAACTTAACGTGAAGCCAGCCTTGGTTTTTGTATACTTCCCAGCCTAAGACCAACATCCACAATCCGAAGATCCAGGTTGCAATCATCGAGGGAGTCATAATCCCGCGAAACAGCTTACGCTCCATAATGACAAATCGGTCGTGACTTGCTTTATCATCACTCATAGCGTGGTAAACAAACAATCTGGGTAAATAGAATATAGCCGCAAACCAACACACCATAGAGATGACGTGGGCTGCCTTTATCCAGTTAAAATAATCTACCATGGTTGTTATTCCAGTTAAGTTACTGATTTAATTGTGAGTTTAGGGTTAATGATAGGGTTTTTCAAATATTAAATCTGGCTCTTATGGCCACTTAAAGCATCTACAACTGTCAAGGCCGGTTTTGGTGCCATGGGCGTTAGTCCCAACTGGCTCATCAGTCGGTCGTCATTAGATTGACTGGCGTTGCCTGTGGTCAACAGCTTATCTCCATAGAAAAAGGAGTTGGCCCCCGCCATAAACGCCAAAGCCTGCTCAGCATCTGATAGGCTCTCTCTACCTGCCGAAAGTCGAACATAGCTGGTCGGACAACAAATCCGAGTCACCGCTATGGTACGTATCCACTCAAGGACGGGCAGTTGCCCTTCACTAAGCACTTTATCACCCAAAGGCGTACCTTTAATTGGTACCAGCAGGTTAACAGGGATAGACTCTGGCGGAAGAGGCATACTGGCCAATTGGTGCACCCAGTCAATACGGTCTTCTCGGCTCTCTCCCATGCCCACAATACTGCCACTACAGACATTAATACCAGAGCGGCGCACATGATCAATGGTCTGTAGGCGCTCGTCATAGCTGCGTGTTGTTACTACTTCGTCGTAATAGAGACGAGAGGTGTCTAGGTTGTGGTTGTAGTAATCCAGTCCCGCCTCTGCCAGTTGTTGTGATTGATCGGCATTTAGCATGCCCAGTGTCATACAAGTCTCTAATCCCAAAGCCTTAACCTCTTTGATTAAGGTGGCAATATATGGCATATCCTTATCACTAGGGTGCTTCCAAGCTGCTCCCATACAAAAACGAGATGAGCCTGAAGCTTTTGCTTTTTTAGCTGCCGCTATCACTTTTTCAACTTGTAATAGTTTTTCAGCCTGTAGTCCGGTCTTGTCTCGATAATGGCCAGATTGTGAGCAGTAGCCACAGTCTTCAGGGCAGTTTCCGGTCTTAATAGACAGCAAAGTGCTAACCTGTACTTCATTGGCATTAAAGTGCTGACGATGAACGCTTTGTGCTTTTAATAGCAAGTCCATAAAGGGCATATCAAACAGCGATTCAATGTATTCTCGGCTGATTTCATTCGAGTTTTTAGGCTCATTTAGGGCAGTTGCTTTCATACTGTCTTCTAAGTCGATATTAGTACCAGGGTGAACCAAGGTGCTCATGTAACAATCCTTTGTAAATTAGCAGCATAAGGAGATTTAGCAAACTCAATGATCTGGCTTGCTCCTCAAATCGCCTTATTATTAGTTGGAATCCGATGATGTAGGTAATTGTATCATTTAATTGCAACTAATTAGAGTAACAAAAATGCCTAAGTAGCATAAGCCACTTAGGCACTAAGTATAAACTTAACGGACTTTGATGGTCTCAATCGAAATAGGTTTCAATCAAAGCAGGGAGTAGCCCGTTTTATTTAGACATCTTCTGTTTTGCTAAGCTGATAGCTTGTGAGGCTAGGCCTTGAGCTTTTTCAGTTAGCGGGCGAGCTTTTTCTAATAGAGGCTTAAGCTCTTCTGGAACTGCTGGAACGATGTGTTTGGCCAGTTGATTAAACCACATCAATAGGCTGTAATCGCCTTCCATTTTAAGCTCTTTGTCTTGAATGGCCGTCATGAATGCTGCTACGTCACCACCGGTTAGTAGCTTAACGCCAGTCATTGAGTCTTTAAAGTCGATACGTAGGCTTGGCTCATTGGCTTTACCGGCGTATTGCTGAAAAGTACCTTCATCAAAAACGTAGTAACGGGCAATACCGTCAGCTTCACTACCCAGTTCAATAGAAACCTTACGGTCTTCTAAGAGTTGCTGAATGTTTGGGTCATCGCTTTTGGCTAGCATGGATAAACGGCAGCCAACAGCGGCTAATAAAGCATCTAAAGGATTGGCTTTGATATTTAGTACAGGCACAGTAAACATAATTGGGTCCAGATAAAAGGAGGGGGTGAATCTGTTATCAGCTCTAAACCACTTAGTACTTACTTAATGGCTAAGCCTTTAATTAGCTAAGTAGTTTATAAAGCCACAGTATAAAGATATCTCTATTGTAATTCATATTATTGTCAATTTATATGGTCAGTTGTAAGCGTTTTGCAAGTCTAGGTAAGCTGTTTTAGCAATAAGTTGCTGGTTTAAAAGCTATCTGCTTAAAACAATAACGCCTCATTAAATTTAATGAGGCGTTATCAATGTATTGAGTATAAGTTATGAAATTCTTTTAGTTTTAATTGTAGGTTATTAATGGATTAAGTGAGTTGTAAGTTCAAACTTTCCTTGTTGATTTAAACCTTATTATTCGTCTGAATTAATTACGGAAGCGAGGTTTATAGTTGTTGTAAATAGGGGTGTGTTCAATATATTTATCTTTTGGCGTGCGTGTTTTAACGGCTGCAGAAAGCGGTGCTGCACGGCGATGACTTAATGACTCAACGCCTGTTTTTTGAGTATCCATAGTCGCCACAAACTGTCTATAACGATAGCCCAAATAAGAGCTTGCAGCGGCGACAGTCAGTAAGACAGCTGTTAGATAGCCATAACCACTGCTCATTGAGGTAACATTAACCACGATAGACTGGATGCCTTCGATTAATACCCAATATCCCATACCGCCAAGTAAATAACCCAATAGATAGCGGCGACCCGATAGGTAGGTGGCTAGTATGCCTACAGCGAGAAGCATATAACCTAGAGTAGACCAATAAAAAGTGCCAGATAGCCCAGGCGTGCTGGTGGCTATAATGGTAAAAGTTGCCATGTATTTTGCCTCATGAACGGTCAACAGGTACAACACAAAAGCTGTGTGTAAGAAGTCGAATGTTGCGATTGGTTGATAGTTATTATGCCGATGTTTTATTAAAATACAAAGAATATCTAGAGAACTTGCGACAATCACTGTCGTTTAATTTGAGTAAAAATTTGACAGCATCGCCTAGGCTAGAAGGGACTTAATACTCATAAAAAAAGAAAAATAATTTATTTTGTAAATTTTTTTGGGAGTCGGTTAGAAATCTCTTATTTTTATAAATTATGGCAGTTAGAACACCAATTTTAAAAATAGCAAATGAAAAAGTCAGACTCTACAGCCACCAGAGGTAGCCATGGAGCCTGACTTTATTCTTACGATAATCTTGTCTGAGCCTAGGATAAGTAGGGCGTAGACAGGTTACAGCAAGTCTTGAGCGGCATATCCTAAGACATATAATACGCCTTCCAGACCTGTTGCATTGATGGCAGCATCAGCACGAGCACGTACAATAGGTTTGGCATGGTAAGCTACACCTAAATCAGCAAGAGCCATCATGGGCAGATCGTTGGCACCGTCACCGACACAAATAACTTGGGCAGGTGTGATATTCATACGATCGGCTACTTGCTGCACTAAGGTGGCTTTACGCTCACCATTAACGATAGGTAGGTTTACATTACCGGTGACTATGCCTTCTTCAATATCTAAGTCGTTGGCATGAACTTCATCAATGCCAAGCTCTTGAGCAATACGTTCAGCGAAGTAAGTAAAGCCGCCAGAAACCAGTACGGTGTGATAGCCCAAAGATTTTAGAGTGGCAATAAGAGTGCGTGCCCCAGCCGATAAGGTCAGTTGCTGTTGGATTTCATCTAGAGCATCAGTAGGCAGGCCTTCTAGTAGAGCCACTCGTTCACTAAAAGACGTGTCAAAATCGATCTCACCACGCATGGCAGACTCAGTGATTTCACTGACTTGGTCACCGATGTTGGCGTGTTTTGCTAACTCCACAATAACTTCTTGTTCAATTAACGTAGAATCCATGTCAAATACCGCCACGCGGTGAGGGCGTAACATTTTTGCCAAAGACACAATATGGCAGTCAATAGCAGCGTCACCGCCTAGGTTATCGGTGATAGGTAGGGTTTCGATAAATTGACGTAAATGGGCAGTGATGCCATCGTCAAGCAGGCGAGCGGCTGCTGACTTTTTTCCAGGCTGCATGATGGCGGTATCGGTTGGCATTAAGATATAACGATAGGTGAGCACGGGAGTCAGGCGGTCTCGGCCCGTACTGTCTTGGAGTGTATCGGTACTGCGAACCACTTTGATAATTTGCCATAATGGGTTTTGGGTAGCCCAGTCTGCGATATGAGCTTCGAAGGCCGCCTTTTTGTCTTCTCCAGCCTCTCCGGGTAACAAAGCCTGCTTTTGTACCACAACCGACAATGCAAAAACAGGCAGGTCTTCTAACTGCTCAATAAGGCTTAACGAGATTTTACCGTTCTCTTGTGTCTCCTCAGCGAAATCTACATCGTCAAAACGTAAATGGCTTGGCAATAAGTCGTTGGCTTTTTGTAAGGCACTAATCCAAGCTTTTAAGTGCGCAGTCATGCCTGAGCCAAAGCTAGCAAAGTTCGCAGTGGCATTGGCTAAGGATACAGAGGTGTCTTGAGAGGCCAAAATCGCCTTATTTGGGTGGTTAGTTGTAGTATTTTTTGTCATGGTGAGCTAAGCCCCTTGTAAGCGTAAGCAAGATTAGGAATAATAGAGCGTGCCCAAGACGGGACACCCCTACCTACTAACAAAAGTTTAGCATAACATGACCTATTTAGCGCCACGGCAAGGCTTGTTTGCCATAATTATTCTCATCAGCTTTTTTATACAGACCACATTGCTGCTAATTAGTACCAATCAGCAGCTTGATGAGCTTAAAACGCAAACTGGCGAAAGAATGCTTGTTCAACTTATTGACGAAGTAAAACTGCCTTTATTAAGTAAGGACAAGGTGAGTTTAAGTGTTTTAACTGGCCGATATACCAGTGAAAACACCGTTGCTAGTTTAACGGTAAAAGATATTGATGAGCAGGTGCTGATACAAACCGGGCAAGCTCAGCTTTTAGAGGGCAAAACCATCAGTCGCCAAGTTATTATGGGTGACACGGTTATTGGTAAAGTTGATATGACTTTACGCGATACCGGTAATGGTGAAATCATTGCCTCACAGTGGATCTTTATCTTGGGGTCATTCATCACGCATCTGCTGATTTGGCTATTATACGGCTATGTGGCACGTCCTACGCGTGAGCAGCTGGCTGCGCTTAGTCGTGATGTCCAAGATTACTTAATCACTCAAAACCAAGGTCAGGGCAGGGGTCGATTAGGTATGCAGCGTCAAGATTCTGAAGCAACAGAAGGCAGTCATCCCTCAGATGGATTAAGTATCCAAAAAGCACTGGGCGACTATATCAAGACTCAGCAAGAGGGTGGTGATGCTCCTGATAGCCAAGCTGAGCACTCAGCGCAGCTTGCTAGTGACAATGCCGATCAATCTCAGCGAGACATTTTAAGTAAAATAGATGATAATGCCGCTGGTAAAACAGAAGCTGATTCAGCCGACGATCCTAAATCAGAGGATAAAGCCACAGCGACTGAAGCTAAGCCGCAATCCTTGATGGCCAATAGACCCATTGAAGTGGCGACTGTGAAAATTCGCTTTTATGACCCTAACTCTTTATTAGGTGCTTTGGCATTTGAAAAATCAGAGCCTTATTTTGCCCTGTGTACTCAGCTGTTACAGCGCACGATTGATGAGATGTTAAAGCAGCCGATTTTATTTGGTATTAAGCTAAATAATAAGCCGGTGTTTGACGAAAGTGGGGCAACGGTTGAGTTTTTGGCAACCACAAGCCATAGTAAGGCAGGTCTAGCGGCAATCATGTTGGCCAAAGCCTACGTCATGCTAAATGAAGTGACTTATATGAAGCACCGTGAGCTGCAGCGCTTCGCTCTACAGGTAGTCGCTGGGGTAAGTGACCAGGCTACCAGTGAGAAAATAGAGCAGTTGTTGGTTCACAATGCAAAAGCTGGGGATATTCTAGCTTTACTACCGGTAGAAGGATTGAAACAATTGCGCGGCTATATTCAGCTGAACAGTTTAAAAAATCCAACTACAGTTTATGAGCGTGATTGTGCCTCATTAGAAGGGGTGAGCGACTCAATGATGCAGCGCTTAATTGATGTTCGTGATGCGGTGCTACTTTCTGCTCTAAATTAAATTTGCTATTACCTATTAACTAAATGAGCTAACTTAATTAAACTAGCGTTTTTATAAATATAGGTATAGGTTGTTGGTAATTGTTAAAGATTATCAACAACTAATTGACAAGTAACCCGTTAAACTTACTAGGTCAGATCAGACCAGACCATTAACATAAGAGGATGATGAAATGAGTGATAATGATCTTGATGATTTCGATGATGAAAACTTTGAAGATGATGATGACGCAAAAAAAGTGGACGAAGCAGAAGCGGAAGCTGCACGCTTAACCAGTTTAGAAAAACGTCGTCTAATCGATAACATGTTAGAAGAAAAACGCTTGGCTCGTGAGCTAAGAGATGGTTTTGATGATGACTTTGATGATTTCGATGACGAAGACTTTGATGATGAAGACTTCGATGACGAAGCTGAAGAAGATTAATACAAGCGGTTAGCCCGATGCTGACCGCTGCCCGTTTTTGCCTACCTAAGTTATTTATAATGAATTTGGTGGGAGAATAAGCACATCTACCGTTCATTCATAACACTCTCTGATTGCCACATCTAGCTGCTACTAGCGCCAAAATTACCCCGCAATTTTTCCAAATTAAAAATAAACGAGAATACTATGACTTTAGAAGAGTTACAAAACTTCCTAGATTCTGATGCCAATGCCCATGGGCTAGACAGTGTGGCTACTCACGGATTTTTGACTGCAACGATAGTTGGCAAGCCTTTGCCTAATTGGTTGTCCCTATTATTTGAAGGTCAAGATTCTAAGGTCAGTGCTGAAGTAAAAGCGGCCGTTAAAGAGTGGCGAGCAGAGTTACTAGAAGACTTACAACGCGAAGAGGGTATCGCCTTACCTTTAGAGATTGACGAAGACTCAGGGGAAATGGATTTTTCTCCAGAATCTGAATTAACGGCTTGGTCTATTGGGTTCGTAGATGCCATGTACGGTGATGAAACCGTAGATTGGTTTAGTGACGAAGAAAGCTCTGAAGACGTGGCCATGCTGACTTTACCAATGATGGTGTTTAGCGGTATTGATACAGTAGATGGTGACGAAGATGAAGACTTAGCTGCCATTCGCCGTGACGATGATGCCTTAGCACAGATGGCCAATAGCATTGAAGGCAACTTAAGCGAGCTGTTTTTATTATTTAATACTGAAGAGTAAAGCATGAGCATACAACTGTCTAATCTTGAGCACCTTCCAGGCTATATCATCACCGAACGGTTGGATGTGGTTTATGGCAGTACCGTACGCTCTAAGCATGTCGGTAAAGATATTTTTGCCAGCCTAAAAAATATTGTGGGTGGTGAGTTGACGGCTTATACCGAGCTGCTAGAAGAGTCGCGTCAAGAGGCGATAGATCGTATGCTTGTGAAGGCCGAAGCATTAGGTGCCGATGCCATTGTGGGCATTAGGTTCTCTACTTCGAGTATTGCACAAGGGGCTTCTGAGCTATTTGTTTATGGCACTGCAGTTAGAGCCATTCCCAATAATAGCCCTGCCTTCAATGCTCCTACCAGGCAGATGGCAAGCCCGCATACGGAATCTTTTAATACTGCCCCTCAAAGCACAGAGATTCCTCCCTTACCACCGATAGACACACAGACCAATGACTTTAATCGATAGACGGGGGTCAATCGACATTACTTAACTTACTATAGGATTTCAAGGTAATGGATGCGGTTTTAGACTTTCTGGTTAACAATATTGTTTTTATTGGCTTGTTTTTTGTTGGCTGGGTATTTGGCCGTCTAAACGAACGCGACCACATCAAACGTCTTGGCATAGCTGAAAAAGAGTTGGGGCACATTGTTGTCTCAAGTGAGCGCTTTTATCAGCCCAAGATTGCCGAAGATACTCAAGGGGTATTGGTGATGGGCAGTGTGGTTATTGCCCAAGATTACTTTAAGATGATCATAGCCCGTCTATTACATCTATTTGGTAAAAACCTAGTTACTTATGAGTCTTTACTAGAGCGGGCTCGCCGTGAAGCAATATTGCGTATGAAGTTGGAAGCCCAGTTCTTAGGGTACAATCAGGTTTATGGTCTACGCTTAGAAGTTACCAGTATCAATATTACCGGCAGCATGGTTGAAGCCATTGCCTATGGTACGGCGGTGTATACGGTAGATAATCCAAGGATACCGCCGCCTTTACCCACAATAGAGTGATGACTATTAGTAGGCAGGAATGCAGTTATCGGTCAGCCTCAATCTCCTCTAAGCTGTCCTCTTTTAGCTTTTTAATATCGTATTTTAAGCTGCCGAACTTTAATACCGTCACAAACACCACACCGCCAATGGTGTTGCCTATTAACGCCAATAATAAAAACCTAATGTAGTCTAAGATAGAGGTGTCACCAAAGAGAACGCCTGAAAAGACTTCGATGTTCCCGACAATACTGTGATGCAGACCCAACACACCAATACAGGCGGTAATCAGTGCCACTAGTAGAACACGGCTTAGTGTGTCGCGTGCTGAGGTCACAAGCCAAGCGGCAATTCCCATCATCCAACCAGCAACAATGGCACTTCCGAGTAATACCCACCAAGAATAGTCTAAAACGTGATGGGCTAAAAACTTAATATGATAGGACTTACGCAACAATCAGTCTAGGCGAGCGCAACTGCTCGCAGAGATAGTCATCCAGCAAGCCATGTTTTAACTGATATACCGTTTTCTTTGTCTG
>NZ_FUGD01000017.1 GCF_900162815.1 Psychrobacter pasteurii
AGAGCCATTATGGATCGATTTGAGGGCAGTCTGTTAGCAGGATTAGACAAAGACCAATACAACATAACTTGGATAGAGCATACCGACAAAGACCGCCTAGAGCTTAACTTTGTCATTGCCAACCAAGAATTAACCACAGGTAAACGCCTACAGCCCTATTATGACAAGGCAGACCGCCCACTGATTGAGAACTGGAAACAGGTTATCAACCACGAATATGGGCTAACCGACCCCCACGACCCCAATAAAGCACAAGCAATCAAGACGCTAAACCGCCAAAACTTGCCAAAGGACGTGCAACAGGTCAAAGAGCAGATAGGGCAAGCTTTAGCCCACCAAATCGAGCAGGGCAACATCACAGACCGTAAAGGCGTTATAGATACCCTAGAGCAAGCAGGTTTTGAGATAGCAAGGCAAACAGATAAATCAATCAGTATTAAAAACCCAGACGGCAAGCGAAATATAAGACTAGAGGGCGTTATCTATGAAAATCGACAGCTTGGTAAAGAACTTGGAAAAGAACACAGCAGAGCAAGACAAGGCTATGCAGAAACAAGCACAGAGCGTTACCAAACAGCACTTGGCAAGCTACGAACAGCTATTGAGGTCAAGCAGGAACGAAACCGAGCAAGCTTTAGCCGAGAACATCAAACTTATCAGAGAGAGCAAAAGCACCATACAGCAAGCTTTGACCTACAAAACCTTGATAGGGGCATTGATGGGCGGATTAATAGCCATAGCCTTGATACTGTTAACCCTAAACTTATGGCTAGGTATCAGCTTGAAAAACAACAGGGCAGAGCTAGCAGAGATACAGCAGAATATCGAACAGACACCAGTACAAGCTCAGGTACTGGCGAAAGTGAACATAGGCAAGAACGACGATGGGACGCTTTGGATAGAAGCGAAGCAGAAAAAGAAAGCGGAAGTCGGCAAATCAACGAATGGCAAGCCTTTAATGATGTTGGAGTAAGACAAAATGAACAACGACTTTTTAACACGTTGCAACGAGCTAGCAGACGCACTGGAAGCCAAGCAGAACAAACAAGAAGCACAGATAGAGCGATTGACCGCAGTCAATCAGCAATTACAGACACAGAACGGCAAATTACTAGCACAGATAGAGAGGTTGCAAGCAGAGAACAGCAGGCTCAACAACGAGAACAACACGCTCAACAAGTCATTGAAGCCAGTCGCCAAGCGGAAAAGGTGGTAAGTCGTGGCATGGAACGCTAACGTCCTTCGGTTGTTGGTTTAGTTTAGCAGTTAGGTCTAAACGATAAAACTGTTTAGATCTAACTGCTAAACTCGACCTTATTCATTAAAACTATCGACTAAATTTTCACTAATTGTAGTTTTAATAATTAATTTTTCAGGTATTTCTACCTCCTCACCAGTTTTTGGGTTTCTGCCTAAACGACCTTTACGCCTAATCTTTTGAAAGTTGGCAAACCCTACTAACTTCAATCGCTCATCTTCATCAAGTTCAGTTAGCGAGTTAGCCAAGACCTCTAAAACCTTATTTAATATAACTCTTGCCTCATCTTGGTTAACATTAAGTTTTGGTGCTAATTCCCTAATAACGTCTTGTTTGTTCATAACTGCTTATCCTTTGTTGTAAATGGGTGAGTAGCCCACAAGTTTGAGTATAGGAAGGTATTTTTTATATTGTTCTTTGTGTTGTAACTCTCTGAATATGTGGTCTTTAGCATCATACCAACTGTTGAAGTGACAGCCCAATTTACCGCCTAATTCGTGAACCTCGCTTGTCATATTATTTTTATAACAATAAGCGGTAATTGTACCAGCGAATTTACGAGCCTGTTTTTCTGATAGCGGGTTGGGTGCTGATAATAACTCCTTATCCGTTGCACCAGTAAACATATCAACGGTATTAGCGTCCCTAAATGGGTCTTTAAACTCCTTCTTTTTGGCTTTTTGATTGTCTTTTATCGTTATTATGAAATGGGTAATAATCCGCCCCACCTTTTCTTGGTCAAGGGTTAGCGTAAAGTCGCCCTGCTCGTTTATTTGCTTGATAGATGGCAATAAAACCCATCTTTTGAACTCTGCCGTTTTAGCATACTTGTCAGCACAGCCAAAAAATTCCTTCCACTCTTCTAACGCCATGATTATTTGAGGGTGTTTGTTGCCATTGGTGGGTTTTGCCCCCTTCCATTTGCTCACTAACTCATATAAGCGTTTTGTATAAAACCCATTGAAATTAATAGTTTTCCCATAATCGTACTTAGTATAGGCTTCCCCAGTTTTCCCAATGAGATACGCCAAAGGGTCAGAAAACATCAAATGAATAAACCCGTTATTCTCTTGATACGCAACAGCTTGTAACCACCTAAAATTTAGTTTAACAGGCTTATGATTACCTTTAGGACGTGCAACAGAATAAATATCATCCTCTCCAGCTAATTGCTTTAACTCATCAAGATAGATCGTGCAATTTAACTTCCTGTCATAAAGTCTTTGAGCCGTTTCTCTCAATACCTCATAAGCATATTTCTCGTGAATTTTATTAGCTGAAGCAAACTCTTTTGCACTAATAAAGACCTGCTTACCCCCTGTACCTTGACTATGTAACTTATTGATTGCCAAAGTAAGTAAATCGTGTTCAGAGGGCGAAAGGTCATACCCCCCTTCTATCAGTGCATTAGACTTTGATATAACAATCTCCCTGCCTTCAATGTAGAAATTAGGCTTAGACACAAATTCGGACATTTTTATCACCTTTTATAAGTATGTAAATTAATATTATACTACATAAATGGTATAAAAAAACATATTACATCTAAAGTAAGGGGTTTCTACATCTAAAGTAAGGGGTTTCTACATTTGAAGTAAGGGGTTTCTACATTTGAAGTAAGGGGTTTCTACATCAATGACCCTGTAAGCCCTTATACTGTATAGCTTTGCAGTTCCTTATAATATAATAAATAAATAAAAGAATAATAAGCGGTTGGTTTTTTAAAAAACAAAAGCAAAAAGCAAAAGCACGATCTAAACTAATCAATTAGAACAAAATTAAACACCTATCCCTAGTTAAAAATGGCAATATTTAGTTTAAAGGGCAAGGACACATACAGGGTACTCTATCGAGATACCCGTATGACCTTGTAAGGGGAGACCCCTTAACCCCCTGACCGCTACAAAAAGCCGTAGCGGTAAAAACAAAGACAAAGAGAAAAACCTATGCCACAGACTAAACGAACCAAAGAAATCAAAATCCGATTAACCGAACAGGAACATCAAGCCCTATTGGAAAGAATGGAGGGCAACCAATTAGCGACATGGATAAGACAAGTTAGCCTAGCTCAAAGAGTCGCTAAACCTTACAAAAAAGCAGACCCTGAACTATTACGAAGCTTGGGGCGTATCGGTGGCAACCTAAACCAGTTAGCCAAACAAGCCAACACCCTAGACAAAGACACTGACAAGCTAAGAGTATTCGCACAGCTTGCAGTCATTAGGGAACAGCTAAACGAGGTATTAAGTCGCCATGATAGTTAAATTCTTGAAAAATAGCGGTGGTGGCAGTGCTAAGGCAACGATAGATTACCTACTAGGCAAGGAAAGAGACCGAGAAGGGGCTAGAGTGCTGTCTGGCGACCCTGAACTGACCCAAAGGCTATCAGATAGCCTAAACTTTAAAAATCGCTATACGGTGGGCGTATTGAGCTTTGAGGAGGGTAACCTACCTGATGATGACAAAAGAGCCATTATGGATCGATTTGAGGGCAGTCTGTTAGCAGGATTAGACAAAGACCAATACAACATAACTTGGATAGAGCATACCGACAAAGACCGCCTA
>NZ_FUGD01000161.1 GCF_900162815.1 Psychrobacter pasteurii
TGTGCTGAGTGTGGCACATGGCATGATAGAGATATCAATGCTGCTAAGAACATCCTTGCGGTCGGGCTTGACCGTCTAGCTGTAGGAATCCCCTCGGTTTAGCGAGGGGAGGAAGTCAAATTACACACAGCTCAGGGGTTTCTAAAACCTTAAGCATGGCTTTAGGTAGGCCGAGCGTTTGTTTTGCCTCATTTGCAGAAAGCCAAGCTAAGCTAATTTCTGTTTGCTTTAGCAGCTCAGTGATTTGCTGGGATTGCTGATCCTCTAAAACCAACTTCTGGGGCTGCAGATACCAATGAAAATGGGTCAAGGTATGTTTGATAGGGGCCGACTCGAGTAGGCCATCATTGACCGATAAAGCTTGTAGCTCATTATCATTGATCCACTTATCAACAATTTGCTCGGCAAGGGTGTTTTCTGATTCAAAAACCGAATCTTCTTCTGAGGTAGAGAGCACTTTTTTTCCCAGTATCTTTTTCTCGAACTGTAAGGGTAATACCCAAAGCCCGCCCCAAATACCACTGTCGGGACGCTGTAACCACAGGATTTCATTTTTGCTATTGAGAAGCACCAAAGCGTTACTAAATTTGCTGGGTTTGGGCTTCTTTTTGGCTTTAAACGGGTAATCCATTTCCCTGCCTTGAGCATGAGCGACACAGTCTTTGCTGATTGGGCAAGCCTCACAGTTTGGATTGCGGCGGGTACATAAGGTGGCGCCCATATCCATCATGGCTTGGGCAAAGTGTCCACTGTCCTCAATGGGGGTCAAACGCTCAGCTAAGGCCCACAGCTGTTTATTGGTGGCAGACTTGGTGATATCACCGTCAATGCCGGCCCAGCGGGTAATCACTCGTTTGACGTTACCATCACAAATTACCCCGTAGCCGTGCAGTCCCATAGCGACGATGGCGCCGGCGGTAGATTGGCCTACTCCTGAGATGGCCTCCCAACCTTCGACAGTTTGCGGGAAGTCGCCGGTCTCATTAATAATCTCAACCAGTTGTTTGGCGCCTTTGTGCAAGTTACGGGCGCGCGCATAATAACCCAAACCTGCCCAATGTTCAGCCACCATATCCCAATCAGCATTGGCCAAATCTTGTACGCTTGGAAATGAGCTCATAAAACGCTGAAAATAGGGGATAACCGTGGTGACTTGGGTTTGCTGTAGCATGACTTCAGATAGCCAAACGATATAAGGGTTTGGGGTATCGGTCTTGTGCTGCTGCCAAGGCAAATCATGACGGCCGTGGCTATCGAACCAATTAAGAATACGCGGGGCGAAATCGTTTAGCTCGGTTTCGGTGTGGTTGAAGAGTTTTGTGTTTAAGTTAACGGTTGGCTGTGTCATAACGTAAGGCATTATATTTGTGAGGAGAATGTCTTATATGGGGGCTTTAACAATATTTTTCTTCAATATCTAATACGTCTGTTGATATGAATAAGTTATCATTGATTTTTGTGGGATTAAAGGACTGGGAATGAATTTAGATTGGAGCATCATTTTACAATTAATTACTTTAATACTCATATGCTGTTTTTTCTTGTTCCGAAAACATTTAGTCGCATACTCTACTGAAAAAGGTAAGAATTTGGCGACCAAAGAAGATATTGAGGTAATTACCAGAAAGGTTGAAAGTACAAAAAGTGAGTATGTAGCCGAAATTGAGAGGTTGAAAGTTGAGCTTGCGTTACTTTCTCGAAAAAATGATATTCTTTTTGACGAAAAAATTATGGTATTCAAAAAACTACAAAAGGCACTTGTAGATTTTAAAAAATATTGCGAAGCAGCTATTGGAAGCTGTGGAGATGGTGATGGGGGAGAGCCCCCTGTGTCAGGATAGTTGTCACCCCTAACAATCAAGTAAAAGGGGGTAACAAGGAACAAAGATGTCCAGATACAGTAAAGAGAGAAAACAAGCTAT
>NZ_FUGD01000075.1 GCF_900162815.1 Psychrobacter pasteurii
TATTATCAGTTATATCGAGCTGTACTACAATCAGACGAGGATTCAAAAGGGTTTGGGCTATCAATCGCCAAGACAGGTGTGGTTTGATTATTATCGTCAGGCTGCGTAACTAAAATCTCCCAAGTTTAACTGTACGGAATTGACAGCAGGGGTCAGTTAGACAAATTGGGGCCAAAACTTGATAGAGTCCAGTTAATATACAGTTTCTATAAGTTCTACATATTGTCGGCAGCAGCAGGCATGCTAAAATTACGTCTCGAAATTTGTACTGCTACTTAGCGAAGCTGTACAAATAGCGAAGTTATCAAACCTTTCAATACCCAAGCATTAGGCTGTTAAAAATGTTTTTTTATAACTTTAATTCTTCTCAACCTCACCAAAAAGATCCTCCTCTAAGCTCTCATTCTTGGGTGAGGGTAATGTTTGGGTTACTGCTGGCCTTAATATTGGCTATTACTAGTACCGCCCAAGCGGCAGATGAGCAGTCAGCCTTATCCAATGGTGGCTCTCAAGACAGCGCCGAGGAAATGATTGATCCTTTTGGGCGCCAAACGCCGCGTAGTACTGTGCAAGGGTTTATAAAAGCGTTGGCAGAGAACAATGCTTCTTTAGCGGCAAATTACCTAAGCTTGAACTCAGGGGAGAACTCTGTTGAGTCTGTGCGTCAATTAAAGTTGGCCTTAGATACTGGCGGTAGGTTGAATCCTGAATTGCAAATTGACAATACCTCATCGGGTAACTTAGCAGATCAATTACCCCCGACTCTTGAAAAAGTAGGGACGATCACAGCCCCTGATCAGGTGATTGATATTGTTTTGGTAAGAAAGGTGAGTGAGCATGGCGGTCAATACTGGCAAATATCTAGCGAAACGCTACAGGCCATCAGAGACTCTAATATAGCGGCCAAACCCTCTCTTATTGATAAATATACTCTAAAGCCTCTGCAAGATAAGATGGTTGGTGGCTACAACCTAGCGGATATTTTTGCCGTATTCTTATTGGCTATCGTCTGTATTGCTGCCTCTTATGTCTTTTTTGCAGTGCTATATTTCATTATCAAAGCTTACTATCCTAAGGTGCGTAACAAGCCTCTGCCCATAGACATTAAGTTCATTTTACCGCTGGCTCTGGTGATGACCTCACTAATTTTATATGAGGTCATGGTTTTTGCGGGGGTTTCGGTTACAGTGCGAGAGCCTGTGAACCGTATCAAGGACATCATTGGTTGGTTTGCTTCGACTTGGTTATTGCTAAGAGTCGTTGATGCCATCTTTAGCCGTGCCGAGCGTCAAAGCTATAAGAAGAATCAGACCGAGCGGGTATCGATATTAAGCCTGCTGCATAAGATCATTAAAACGCTGCTACTTATTTTGGCATCGATTTTTATCTTCGGAAACTTAGGGTTTGATTTAACCACAGGTATTGCGGCACTGGGGGTCGGTGGTTTGGCATTGGCCTTAGGTGCGCAAAAGATGATCGAAAACTTAGTCGGTAGTGTGGTCGTTGTTGCAGACCAGCCTGTACGAGTTGGAGATTATTGTAAGTTTGGAGATTTAGAAGGCACCGTCGTTGATATCGGGATTCGCTCAACCAGACTACGTACTCTAAATAGAACTATTGTGACTGTGCCCAATGGTGAGTTTTCATCGATGTCGATTGAGAACTTTGCTTCCCGAGATATGTACCACTTTTTGCATAACATTTATATTAAGCGCAATGTTGATGCCACTACGCTAGAGAACTTCTTAAAGGAAATGGAGGAGTTTTTGGAAGAGCATGAGTTTACTAACTCAGAATGGACTCAGGTTAGGATTGCTGAGCTGCGCCAAGACAGCATGGTTATCGAGTTCCGTGCTTATATTTATGCGTCAGGAGCAGATGAATTCTATGATAAGCAAACTCAGCTGTTGATTGAAATCTTAAAAGAGATTGAAAGTTATCCTATCGAGCATGCCTTAGCGACTCAAAGAATGATTGTGGAATCTCCAGATAAAGACAATGCCACTTCTATGCTACAAGTGGGAGAAGATAAGGGCTAATTACCTTGAGCCATTTAAGGCTTAATAATTGAAAACCTTCTCATGTTATCCAAACAAAAGCCACTATATTAACTAGTGGCTTTTGTCTTTTTATAAGATTGAGTTGCTAAAGCTTTTAAAGACGAATTATTGGTCGTCAGTCTTATTTTTCTTTAACAGAACTAAGACAGCACCGTTACCGCCATCTTTTGGAGGAGCAGAGGCAAAGCCTAAGACTTCTGGAAGCTGACGTAACCAGCCGTTCACACAGGTTTTAAGGACAGCATCTGTACCTTTACCATGGACAATTTTCACCACAGTTTCATTCTTCTTACGTGCCTGAGTAATTAAAGTAGTCACCGCCTCACGGGCTTCATCAATAGTTGCCCCATGGATATCCACCGCATCATACCAACGCAGCTTGCCCTGTTTTAGCTGATTAAACACTTTGTTTTGTAAAGTCGGGGTCTTATAAACCAGATAAGACTCACCGCTTACAGGGTTTAATAAGGCTTGCATGTCTGATAGCCCAGCACCTAGCTGTTCTGCATCCGCACCTTGAGCAGCCGCACGCTTAGATAGGGTAGCTGCATCAGGCTTGGTGGCTTTAGGTTTGGCCACATCAGACAAGGTGTTGTTGTCTTTAATAGGCTGAACCCCTGCCATGGCTTGTAGGAATAACACCTTGTCATCATCGACATGCTCACTACCTAACTGCTTTACCGTTTTCTCAACTTGCTTCTTGGTCGGTAGCGTAACTGGGTCAGTAGGTTTTTCGTTTTCAGGATCGCTAGGTGAAGTAGCACGACCTTTGCTTAATTTGCCTTTAAGCTCCTTAAGCTGATCTTGTATTTCTTTCGAGAATAGAGAGTTTGACATAAATAATTACCGCTTACATTTAATGAATTTAAAAAATATTATGGGCTTTATAGCGAGCTTAGCAAAGAAGCCAGGGTCTCACCTGGGTTATCTGTTTTCATAAACTGCTCACCGATTAAGAAGCTGCTAATCTGATTGTTTAACATCAGTTGCATATCCTCGGTGCTATGGATCCCACTTTCTGTAACTAAAAGCTGAGGGCGAGTAGACTGATTATCAACATAGGCCTTCAATTTAATAGAAGTGTTCAGGTCAGTGGTAAAGGTGTTCAAGTCGCGATTGTTGATACCATAGATGTTGTGCTCAGAATATGGCAGCTGTAAAGCACGCTCAAGCTCTTGCTGAGTATGAACCTCAATTAAGACATCCATGCCCAAGTCGCACGCTACTTTATGCAGCTCATGCAGTTTATCATCTTCCAAACAAGCCACAATTAACAAAATACAGTCGGCGCCCAGTAGATAAGACTCATAGATTTGATAGCTATCAATCATAAAGTCTTTGCGTAAAACTGGAAGAGCACACGCAGCTTTGGCTTGCTGCAAGTAGTCATTATGACCTTGGAAGTATTGCTCATCAGTCAGTACTGACAGACAGGCGGCACCGGCTTGCTCATACTGTTGAGCGATTAGGGCAGGGTCGAAGTTCTTTGAAATAATCCCCTTTGATGGAGAGGCCTTTTTTACCTCGGCAATGATACCTGGCTTGCCGGCTTCTTGTTTGGCTAACAAAGCTTTAGCGAAGCCGCGACGAGGGGCTGTGCCTTGCTTTAGTAAAGCTTCTGCTTCACTTTTAATACTATCAAAGTCTTTTTTAGATTTGGCAGCAGCAACTTCTGAGTGCTTAGTAACAACAATTTTTTTTAAGATTGAAGGAATGGCATCTTGGGTCATAATTTGCTCGTATATTGCACTTAAAGTTAGTGTAAATGTGAAAGTTTAGAAGGTTTGAGTATAGGCTGCCAATTCTTTCATCTTTTGTAAGGCTTTACCGCTACGGATAATGTTCTGAGCTTTACTCACCCCGTTAGGGAAGTTGCTGGCAAGACCGGCGACATAAATAGCTGCCCCCGCATTTAGCGCAATCATATCACGCGCTTTTTCTACTTTATTTTGGTTGATATCAAAGTCATTGCTATCTTCACCAGATAATGCTGCCTGAATTAACTGTAAGCTTTGTTCTGACGAGTTAACATCCAGACCTACTAAAGTCTGTGAATCAATGCCGGCATCTTCTGGGAAAACATCATAAACTGTCACTTCACCATCTTTTAATTCAGCAACCTTGGTACTGGTCGCCAAGCTAATTTCATCTAAGCGGTCTTTAGAGCTGACAACCATAACATGTTCAGCACCCAAGTTTTTAAACACATGGGCCAATGGCTCACACATATTATCGGTAAATACCCCGACTACTGAGTTTTTGACGCCAGCTGGGTTGGTTAAAGGGCCTAAAATGTTAAAGATGGTGCGCACCTTTAACGCACGGCGTACCGGAATGGCGTGTTTCATCGCCGTATGGTGATTTGGGGCAAATAAGAAGCCAATACCTTGCTCTTCAATGCATTGACGAGTCTGCTCTGGAGTTATCTCTAAGTTTAGTCCTGCCTGCTCAAGTAAGTCTGAGCTGCCAGATTTAGAAGAGACGCCGCGGTTACCATGCTTGGCAACCGTTGCTCCTGCAGCAGCAGCCACAAAAGCTGATGCAGTAGAGACGTTAAATAAGTTACTGCCATCACCGCCAGTACCCACAATATCAACCAGATTATGACAATTTGTAGGCTCAATAGTATGAGCAAAATCTAACATCACACTGGCAGAAGCGGTGATCTCATCGATCGACTCACTTTTCATGTTTAGGCCGGTTAACAGTGCCCCCATCATGGCGTCAGGACAGCGCCCGTCCATAATAATGGTCATGATTTGACGCATCTCTTGTTGAGTTAAATCAATTCTTCGCAAGATACGAGCTAAGGCGGTGGTTAGAATGTCATGGATTTGATCATCAGATAAATGGGCTGTGGTTAACGGAGTATTTGGCATAGTTTCTAACACGACTTAAGTTAATGGGAAGGTTGGATTCTTAAAGTTATTGGTTTTTTATTATACACACTAAGGTTAAAGTTGTTAGTGACTTAACAGATGATGCTGTTTTAAAAAGTTTTCAAATAGCTTTAGACCGGCATGGCTTAATATCGACTCTGGATGGAATTGAACCCCTTCAATGGGAAGCTGTTTATGGCGGATCCCCATGATTTCATCGGGCGCATTCGCCCCATTTTCTGTCCAAGCACTGATTAAAAGAGTATCAGGCAAAGACGCTTTATCGATAATTAATGAGTGATAGCGGGTAAATTCGGTTGGATTATCTAGACCCTCAAACACACCTTGTTGGTCATGAAAAACTTGAGAGGTACGGCCATGCATGATTTGTGAGGCACGAATAATATTGGCCCCAAAAGATTGAGCAATGGCTTGGTGCCCTAAGCAAACGCCAAGTAGGGGTAGCTTGCCTGCAAAATACTGAATACACTGTAAGGTAATCCCAGCCTCATCAGGAGTGCCTGGTCCGGGGCCTAAGACAATGGCGGCTGGATTGAGGGCCTCAATATCAGCCAAGCTAACCTTATCGTTTTCCACGACCTTAACTTCTGACCCTAGTTGTTGCAGATACTGCACAATATTATAAGTAAAGCTATCGTAGTTATCTAAAAGCAAAATCATAAAGGATCATCACAACAATTAGGGCGGAGGGGTAAAAATAATAAGCACAGATTATACCTATCCTAAGCCGGTTACGAAACCAAAGCTATAGAGTTAAAAATAAGTAAGCCATGAAAATAACTTATAACAACTGCACTCCTAGTAATGCACCATAATAAATAACAATTTTTCTATATATGCACAAAAATAGTGCGATAATATAAGGCTTATTGCACTGTTTTTGACAATATTAACGGGCTAAAAAATATCTTAGACGTAAAAGTGCCATGAAAAGCATGGTTTACTGAGTAAAATCTAATATTTATCGCTAAATACAAATATTTTGATAGTTTTTCTTTATGTTGGCACAGCAGTTGCAACAATGAATATATCAAAGCAGCAACAGGTTGCTTAAAGTCGAACTTAGCTTGTTACGACTTGAATTTAAATTGTCATTAAAATTTTAAATTACTGTTACCTAAACTGTTTTTTGATAAAATGAGAATAATATGCCAGCTTTTGAACCTAATAAGCCTAAGTGCCGCATAATAAATTCAAATTAAGTTCAGATTAAATTACCCCACAAAAAAGTTCGTTATGAACAATTAATGGAGAGACATATAATGTCAAACAAACTATTCGATCTAATCAAAGAGTCTAACGCCAAATGGGTAGACTTCCGTTTTACTGATACGATCGGTAAAGAGCAGCACATCAGCTATCCTGCCTCAAGCATCGACGAAGATGTTCTTGAAGATGGCAAAATGTTCGATGGTTCATCTGTTGCTGGCTGGAAAGGTATTGAAGCCTCTGACATGATTTTACGCCCAGATCCAGAAACGGCGTTTGTCGACCCATTTTTTGATTCACCAACCGTTGTGGTAACTTGTGATGTCATCGAACCAACCACTATGCAAGGCTATGACCGTGACCCACGCTCAATCGCACGCCGCGCAGAAGAGTACTTAAAGTCAACGGGTATTGGCGATACCGCTTTCTTCGGTCCTGAGCCAGAATTCTTCGTATTTGATGACGTCAAATGGTCGGTAGATATGTCAGGTGCGCGTCACCGTATCACGGCTGAAGAGGCCGCTTGGTCAACAGATAACGACTATGAGTGGGGCAACATGGCTCACCGTCCACGCGTAAAAGGCGGTTACTTCCCAGTACCACCAGTAGACAGTGCACAAGACCTACGTGCCGTTATGTGTGAGCGCTTAGAAGACATCATGGGCCCAGATCGTGTAGAAGTTCATCACCACGAAGTCGCGTCATGTCAGTCTGAAATCGGTGTTTCATTTAACACTATGGTTCGTAAAGCAGACGAAGTACAGCAGTTCAAATATGTGGTACATAACGTAGCACACCAGTTCGGTAAAACTGCTACCTTTATGCCAAAACCAATCGTTGGTGATAACGGTTCTGGTATGCACGTGCACATGTCAATCTTTAAAGACGGCACTAACACCTTCGCAGGTGACGAGTATGCCGGTCTGTCTGAAACAGCGTTATACTTCATTGGTGGTATTATCAAGCATGCGCGTGCACTAAACGCCATTGTTAACCCATCGACTAACAGCTACAAGCGTTTGGTACCTCATTATGAAGCACCAATCATGCTGGCTTACTCAGCACGCAACCGCTCAGCGTCTATCCGTATTCCCTACGTAAGCTCGCCAAAAGGTATTCGTGTTGAAGCTCGCTTCCCTGATCCAACCGCTAACCCATACCTAGCATTTGCTGCTTTATTAATGGCCGGTCTTGACGGTATCCAAAATAAAATGCACCCAGGCGATGCGGCGGATAAGAACTTATACGACCTACCTCCAGAAGAAGAAGGTTCAATCCCAACCGTGGCTGAGAACTTAGAAGTGGCTCTACAAGCGCTTAAAGATGACCATGACTTCTTATTAAAAGGTGATGTGTTCACTAAAGATATGCTAGATGCCTTCATCGGTATTAAAACTGAAGAAGTACGCCGTCTAAATACGACTGTGCATCCAGTAGAGTTCGATATGTACTACAGCCTATAATCTTTACCTTTAGAGGTTAGTTTTCTATACATAAAAAAACCCAGCTTTCGAGCTGGGTTTTTTGTTTGATAGAGCTTTTGTTTAATAAAGCTAAGGACCTATCTCATAAATGGAATAAGTTCAATGGTACCACTTGCTGTCACACCCAATTTAGTGTTGCCACCCTCAAACTCTTGAGCAGGCACACTGCTTTTTGCAGCAGCATCTCGCATCATCATCATGGGACGCGGTTGATAGCCTCCGTTGGTGTTAATAGAGACATTAACAATTCGATAGCCGCTCATATCCCAAGTCTCAGCCAATGATTTGGCTTGCTCTTTAAATTGCAGGGATGCTTTTTTAATCAGCTCTGTTTCAAGCTGCTTTTGCTTTTTCTCAGAGACCCCAAACTGAATGTTTTGTATCACTAAGTTTTCTTGAAGCTGGGCCACAAGCTCACTGGTCTTAGCAAAGTCATTGCTTTTTAAATCCACACTGATGGTGCCAGTCCAACCCGTAATTTTACCGTTATCATCATACTTAGGATAAGTGTGCTGTCGGCCTGTGGTAGCCGTCACTGTGGGATAGCGTTTAGCAATATTTAGCGCTTGGTTCATTGCCGCATTAAGCTCTGTCGCTAGTTTTTTTGGTGTGGTGGCTTGTGCTTGCTTGTATAAAGTAGCGGTGACCTGATCATTTTCGACTTCTTGGTTGGCTTCCACATTAAAGCTGATTTGGTTATAGCCTGTGGGTTCGGCATTCGCAGCGTTAGCAAATAGGGCAGTAGTTCCTAATACAGATAACATGCCTACTTGAGATAATAGGGTAGATAGTGACTTTGACATGAGTGGATCGCTCGTAAATTATAATTGTTAGTATTTGATTGTTATTAAAAATAAGTGGATGAAACAGAAACTCTAACTGAGTCAGACCAATAAGTGGCAATACGATAAGGCTTAAATAAAACGCCACATATTAGTTACAGCGTCAGTAATCAAATAGTATCAGGTTCCTGATTTACAGTAAGTGTAATGCCTGTGAATATTGTTACACAAATCTGCTGTTTGTTATTAGCAAAAACTGAGTTAAAGGTTATATTAAGGTGGGTTCTAGTAAATATCGAAATGTGCTTGAAAACATTGAAAGTTTAGGTATAATACGTGCTTGGTGGCTCCATTGGTAGCCTCGCAACTATGTACTATGAACCCCGCCAGGACCGGAAGGTAGCAACGGTAGTAGATACACAGTGTGCCGAGGATGTGCTAGTGGAGTCATCTTTTTTTTGCTTAAAATTTAGAAAGTAATAAAAGTGCTCTATACAGAATATAAAATAAAGGTCTGCCACTATGATGTGACAGGCCTTTTTTGTGGGCGTTAATTTTTGTTTGGATGAATCGGAAGATCAAGGTTGTGTTAACGAGGAGGGTCTACAGATTATTGCCGTCAGTGTTTACAATAGGGCAGTCACCTATAATGAAAAATAGAACTTAATAAATAAAATTGAATAAAAAAAGGACATACTATGAAAGCTGAAATTATCGCTATCGGCACAGAGATTCTGCTCGGTCAAATTGTAAATACTAATGCTCAATATATGGCTGAAGAGTTAGCTGACCTTGGCGTGGATGTCTATTTTCAAGGGGTGGTTGGGGACAATCGTGCTCGAATTACAGAGGCTTTGCAAATAGCCAGTGAACGCTCAGATTTGGTAGTTTGCTGTGGCGGGCTTGGTCCAACAGAAGATGACTTAACCAAAGATGTTATCGCTGAGTTCACTCAATCAAAGCTGGTTATTGAAAAACAAGCTGAAGAAAAAATACTAGAGCTGTTTAAAGAGGGTAGCGATTCTCTAATTACCGCTAATAAAAGACAAGCCAATACCATTGAAGGCAGTCAGCTATTAAAAAATGAGGTGGGTCTAGCGGTTGGCTTCGTTCATAAATACCAAAATACTTATTATGCAGTGCTGCCAGGGCCCCCAAGAGAGATGAAGGTGATGTTTGAACAAGAGTTCAAGCCTTTAATCGATAACATACTGGGTCAGCGAAAAAAACTTTATTCTAAATATTTGAAGTTTGGCAATATTGGTGAGTCTACAGTAGAGGACATGTTAAAAGAGCTTATTATTAAGCAAGATAATGTCTCGATTGCGCCCTATGCCGGCATTGGTGAGATTACCATTCGTTTGTCAGTCAAAGCAGATAGCTTTGAGCAAGCAGAAACTTATTTTGAACAAACTGCACAGCCTATACGTGAGCTTTTAGGTGATTATCTATATAGTGAAGAAAATGAGTCATTAGAACAGGCTTTAAGTCAGCATAAGATAGCAGACTTTGGGGTGTATGAGATTAACACCAATGCCTACTTGAGCAATAGAATCTTAAGTACCGATGCCCCTCATGAGAATCTGCTAGTCAGTACAACTAAAGTTGAGAAACAGAGCATTACTGAAGCGTTGGCGACCAGTCAGATTGTAGAATTCATTGAGAGAAACAAACTAAAAAATGGCATTGGTCTTTTTCATTGCCAAATCTCTCAGGCTTCAGTGACCCCCTCAGGCCGACCAAAAAAGCGATTCTTTATTGCTTTATGTGTGAATAACAAAGTGTCAGTTATTGAAAGAACCTTTATTGGCGATATGCAGGCAGTACAGATTCGAGTTGCTAAGACGGCCTTGTTCTTATTACTTAAGGCGCTATAAGCGTTTAATTAGCCTAGTGTGATAGGGCTTTATTATTACGTGGTTTGCGATGAGTAGGCTGGAGCTATTGGTTTTGAATATGACTTTCAATCAGTGACTTATTATAGCCATGGATTATTGAACCATTAAATTGTAGTAAGGGCACAGCTTGGCCACCTAGCGCTCTAAACTGCTCATATCCTGTAGCGGATCGCTCTATATCGTATTCACAGTAATTCACATTGTGTTTGGCTAGCAGCTGCTTGGTTTGCTTGCAGTAGCCACACCAGACCGCACTATAAAGCACAACATCATTTTGCTCAGAGGCATTGCAAGCTCGGGCTTCAGGGACGGGTTGAACTCTGCTGGAGTTAATCAGATAAATACTCGCTATTAAAACGGTAGCGGTTAGCACTATAGTAAATAGTGTGATGGGTTTCATGCGTCACCTGGTGTGCAAAATGTGTGCACATGAGTATAGTTAGAATAGGGATAGATGTCTAATTTGCTTCTGAAAACTTTGTTGGTCTATTTCTATATAACTCGCTTTAATACCAACAATAGTACCAACATAACATGACCTAATATTGCGGTTTAGAGTATCAGGTTAGATTTTCAAACATCAGCTCAGCTACTGGAACGCCCATAAAAAAAGGCTTGCCACAATTAATGTGACAAGCCTTTTAAGTGTTTGGTGGAGATGGCGGGAGTTGAACCCGCTACGAGCCTATACAGTCTGACGCAATCCGACAAGAAGCCTTGAAACATAAGGCTTTTGATTTTTGGTTGTCAGATTGCATCGGACTGTTTGACGTGATAGCACGTCAAAAATCACGTCACAGATTAATCCGTCCTAAGCTTACTCATCTCAATCTTATTTTTATCACCATGAATCCAGCGGCCGTATCTTTTCATAAGCATCTGAATACTGTGGCCTAGTTGGTTGGCAACAAACACTGGATTCACTCCGTCCATCAACAGCATAGTAGCATAGGTGTGCCTGGCATTATATGCTGGGCGCTTTCTAATGCGACACGCTTCCATAGCTCTACTGATTCTTAGACGTGGCGGTTTTTCATTAAAAAATGGCTGGCTAGTCTCAGGGCATATCATCACATAATCATTATCAAGCTTTAGTGCTTGTAGCGCTTCAAACGCTGCTTTGCTTCTGTCGTTAAGATACACTTCACGCACTGTATGAGTTTTAGTGACGCTTTTCTCAACACCGCGCACCCTCGTTTTATTGATGATAATAGACCCATTAAACCAGTCTATATCTGACCATCTCAGAGCAAGCAATTCACTGGGTCGGCACCCCGTCCAAAACGCCACCTCAAAATACCAATAATAAAAATGCTCATCACCATCAAGATTCTTATCAAGCCAGGTCAGTAGCGCATTCATCTCATCTCTGTTGAATGGGTCCGGCAACCCCGTCTGCACTTTCTTGTTATTGATGTCAGACATAGGGTTGTAGCTTTGGTCAATCAACTTCATTTCAACGGCTTTATCAAAAACCCCGCGAAGTGGTACCAAGCAATTATTTAAGGTCTTATCAGTTTTAAAACCCCTGTCGGCAATAGCATCTTTAATCTGGTCACTGGTGATTTCATCAATACGAGACAAGGCAAAGTAGGGCATCCAGTGCTTATTAAGAGCTGATAAGTAATCTTTCTTAGAGTCAGTATTGGCTTCGCAGTGCTTAAGATACTTTTGTGCGACTTCTTGAAAAAGAACGCCGCTAGTAACTATCGATTCAGCTTGATAACCCTTGGCGGCATTGATGTCGGCATCGGTTAAGATGCCCCATTCGGCTTTTGTTGCTAATTCAGCTCTAATTTTAGAGGCTGCAGCGATACCTTCCGCAGTCGGCGGGTGTGGGAGCGTGATGTTGTACCGCTGTTTGCGTCGCTCAAAGTAGATTTGGACACTGCCGGTGCGGATTCGCACTCCTGTTGGCAGTTTCTTGCTTGTTGATTTAGCCATTTGTTAAATCCAGTTACTGAGTAATAGATTCGATTGTCAACTTTAACCCAGACTTCACCTTGCTTCCAACTATCTTTTCGTAAATCATAAAACCGACTTCTGGGTATGCCGGTCAGCTCTTCGAACTTTGGGGCGCTCACCCAGTCAATCTCGACTACAGCGACATTATCATCTGACATCTTTAGATCCTCCGTTTATTTCATCAATTGAATAAACCCACGGTGCCATGTTGTCTTCATAGTGTTCGTTAACAAATTCTTTGGCGCTATCAATACAAGTAAATCCACCGCAATGATCAGTGTGGTTATCTGCTAAGCGGGTTTTTTTAACTAAATACTTGCCATTAACGTCATCCAATATCACATATAAGTGAGTAGGGCCTTTGGCAACAATGCGAGTATCGTCAAAGGGGTTTGCATTCTGATAATGCCATTGTAGAGGCTTGACTGGCAGTTCATCTCGCTGGCGTCTACTGAGCACACCAGCTGTTTGAATCATCGACTCTCTAACTAAATTCATGCTAATACTCCAAACATATCTAATTGATCATCTGCTTTTGCAGGTTTAGCGCTTCGCTTAGCTGGCACTAAATCCCTGCAAAAATGCTCTCTGCAATACTCAAACACATCAGCAATCGTTGTACTGCTATCCATGATTTCAGCTATTTGATTACTACCCAATTTAATAGTACTTTTTAAACACTTGCCATTTTTGTAGATAGTCATAAATGAAAACCGACTACCCAAAAACACCATTATTTTTTCTTGCATTAAATGCTTGTCGTCTTCATGAGTAAACCAAACAGCCTTTTCCCATTGTTGGCCAATATTAGAGTAGCGGCTTTTTTCTGATTCGCATTTGTATTTATTCACTTGCACATCTATCCTTTTTTCACAAAACTAAATCCTACACACATCGCAAACGCCTCATCTGTGTATTTGCTAATGCCAAGTTCATACAGAGCCAGTTTCGCTTTTCCGTAAGGGCCGCCTAATACATATAATCCCTTTTCATCTGCATGCACTTCGACTTTTTGCCCAACTTCAAAATCACTAAACATTGCGGCCTCACATTCGATTAAGTCGCCTGCTTTTATTTTGTTGCTCATCACTCAATCTCCGTTATCTCATTTCCGTCCATGTCCACTGGCACAGCAAATTCAGCTAGGATACCTCCGGGGGTATTAAAGTAGTCACCATCTACACCAGTAACTATACGCAGCTTAGGGGGATTGACGCTCCTAGCTCTATCATCACTTATATGACTTACTAGACAAAGTACATACTTCTGCTTTTCTAGCAGCTTCTTAGTTAATTCGCTGCCTCTTACTGGCAATTCAGGTACTGCATCTTCGCCATAAAGCATAACTAAAGCTTGACGGTTTTTAGAAGTGGCGTGGAATAGGCTAGGTGTTCCGGGTTCATGCATAAATATATAACCTTCATCGGTGTAAGAGTCGTCTGCACTCATTACAGGATAGTGGTCATCACTACTTGGAATTAGTTCAACTAGTCTAATTTTTTTGTTTGGGACTATTTCAAATACTAAATCACCTGCTTTGAATTCATTTTTCATATCAACCCTCCTTAAACAAAGCCAAGCTGCTGTTAACAGCTCGGCTGGCTCGACTGACTAGCTCCTTTAGACGCTCTTCGTTGTCAGCCATACTTGCGAGCTCTTGCTCAAGTTCGCAAACCCTAAATTCCAAATCACTTATTTCGCTGTGTAATTCGGAATTTTTATCTTCCAGCTTATCCAACTGGCCAGACTCTTCAGGATTTAAGTTTCGCTCTAAGCGGCAGGCAAGGGCATATGCTAGCGAATCATACTCTTCGTCCAATGCGAGTGCTATCAATTCGAATTCAGATGCATTAGCAAATCGGCGGTTGGTTAACAAGTCCATTTATGCCTCCTTAGTTTTAGGGTAGTCATTTACCTTGGCGAGCTTTTTATGCACTTCAGATTCGAGCACCCAACCAGCTTTTCTTCCGCGCTCATAGTTAACAGATACCACATCATTTACTATGTTTGATTTTTTGAGAGCCAGTGCAACCATTCTTAATATAACAACTCTTGAATGCCTAGCCGTGTATTCATCAACTCTCACAAATTGGCCTGCTAATATTCTTTGCGCAATCTCTGCAATCGTTTGGTGATAGATCTGCTGGCTAGATAAGTCATTGATTGGCTCTAGGCGTTTGCGAACAGCCTCAGCATTTTTTTTAGTCAAAAGCCTTTCATTTAGCGCGCTTTCATCAATCCAACCAAGGTTTCGTTTGGTTTCAGTTCTTAGAGTAACGATCTCAAAGCCTTTTGATCTTAAATCTGCAGCTATTCGCGATAGGATGCAACTCATCGTTGATATGGCATAAACGCCTTTATAGTCAGTTGCTTTAACTAATTCCCCATTAAAAAACCTACTTTTAACCTGGCTAATCAAGTTAGTGTAATGCTCGTCTGAAAAATCAATCTCACGAGCCTTGTTCTTTGGCAGATTGCCAGCCTCCTTAACGATTGCCTCATGCGCCTTACGTGCACGCTGTTTGTTTTTAATTTGTCTCTTTTGAATTTCCTTGGTGTTTACATTATTAAAATAAGAATCACCTTTCACTAAATTATCAGGGAGCGATTCGACTCTCCCATTCTCTTTTAACCACTCTTCGACAACCTCAATTGGCGTTCCTTGACTGGCTTTAACAGCTGATAAATTTGTTTGTATTAGCATTGTTTGAACACCTCTTTAACGAATATTTTGACCTGATTTTCTTAATTTCGATTGTTTGCTAAAAACCTATTAGCATGCTCGTTTGATTGTTTAAACTCGAGTTGACGCTCATAGTTATCGACAGGATGGGTAGCTGTCGTTGCGATATCTTTGTCTAGTTGAGTAAAGACATAATCTGTGCAGCCTGTTGTATTACTCACAACTATGAACAAGCCGGCAAGTAGTGTGGTAAAACCTATGCCTCGCAATGCATTGAGTGCATATTCAGAAGCTGACACTTTAACCCCATCATCAATAAACTGATCATCAGTATCACCAGCGAATAGCTTGACTGGCGAGTAACCCCAGTCGCGTAGCCAGCTTGTATTTATAGGACGCACCACTTCATCTGTTGCTACATCGCAGATATCGACACGCCCGCCAGCATAGATTTTCAAAGTTTCATTGGCACCAAAGCGGTAAATGGCCGGTTGGTGACGCCCACCTTTTTGGATGAGTTGTAGTAATTGTGGCTTTTTCATATAACCCTCGCTTATTTGCTGCGTTGTTGTGATGCATTAATAATAGTTTAAACTATAATCATAAGTCAATAGCTTTAACAATAAAAATAGTTTAAACTTTAACTAAGGGTTTTAGCCACAATTAACAAACAAAAAAACCGCCACTCGGGCGGTTAATTTTCTTGAAATAGTGATAGATAACAGATGAACTTAATGCTATGGTTTGAGACTACTTTACTTCATTATTAAGATGGTGGTTTATGAAAACTTGGTCAGCACTGCTTATCTCTATGCTTATGATGGCGCCAGTAATGGAAGCGAATGCTCGTAACCAACCGTGCTCTAAAAGCATGGGCGGAGTCTCGCACTGTAAGGACGGCAAGTTTGTCTGTAAAAATGGCAAAATCAGTAAGTCTAAGCAAGTGTGTAAGATGTAAGGCAGTAGTTTAAGAATATAGTCATAGGCAACTAAATGAGATGCGAGGCAACCGATCTCAAGTACTACTATATCAGGCTTAGTAAGGTTAACGCTGTAGCTCTTTAATTTATCTACGACTATATGTTGATACCTATCAGCTCGTTTGTTGATAGGTATTTTTTTTGGGTAGTAAAAACCTGTCTTTGCTAAGCGGGGCGGGGCTAACTCCGCTAATTGAGACTCGAGTGGATTTTTTAATTGTTAAATGAGCAGATGAGGCATTGCGGATAGGTGGTTAGATTATTCTATAATGATGCTGTTTTCAGAACAGAATATTTAGAAGTAATTGAGTCCAAGAGGTAGTTGTTTCTATATTTAAATAGAATTATTAAATCAGCTTATAAAGTTTTGCAATTATTTCGCTTGAGCGAATATACATAATGGAGATAATCTCATCTCTGTCTACCATCATGTTTTGAGAGTTTAATTGAATATTTGAAGGGGACTCAATTGGAGTCTTTAGCTCAATAAACTCAAATAAGTTACTACAATCTGCTTTCAAAGCTGTAAAGTCTACGCCGCTTAAAGCTATAAACGGAAACGGTGCGCATTTAATAAATTTATCCACTGTCTGGGTTAGAATTAATTTATTAAATTGATACTCTCCATTAGAGGGGGTATATGGCACTGTATGACAAGAATTAACAACGAGTTCATTTAAGTTATCCAGTCTATTTACAATTTCATCAATACATCTGTGTTGCTTGCTTTTTGCATTCTGATGATGGAAAAATGCTATAGCAAATAGTAAAGGTATTAGAGTATTAAGAAATGCAAACATTAAGCGCCTGTGTATTGGAAATATATAAAGCCATTAGGCCTCTGAAACGTATCTTTTCACTTTCTCACGAATTTCAGGATATTCATTTGCTACGATCTCGAACTTATTGAAAAACTGACTTTTAGATATTTTTTTCTCTCGAATCAATCCAGCAAAAGCTTGTTCTAGAAAAGACGAGCCAGCAGCCAAAACCCCATCGAAATTAATTATGATTTTTTCATCTTCAGGTACTTTTTCAATTTCTCTTATCAGAATCTCATAAAAATGATCGCCTGTGTAGCTACCATCACTGCGGTGCCTTCCTGAAGGCATTAACGAAAAATCGTTAGCAACATTAATTATAGACATCATCTTAAATTCCTTATACGAGCTGGATTACCCATGAAATAACAGTACCATCAATTTTTGAAGTGAAATCTTCAAGATTTTTCTTTAATGATCTTTCTCTAAAACTACCATCTGAATTTGATTCAAGTAAGTAACTACCATATTTACTTAACACGGATGTATGAACCCTAGAGATTTCTGGAAATTCATTAGTGTTTTTAACAAGGTTTAGAATATCATCAAACCCTTGGCCTCTACCTTTCACTTTAGTACTGGTGGAGTTTAAGTATGTAGCATATTTGATAAGCTGAGAGTCTTTGAGCTTTCTCAATGAATCTAAATCTTTAGACGCACCTATAAAAATATCTTTTGCATTAGCTATTGTACCCTCTAAAGTATTCATAATAGATACTGGAGCTGTATAAGGGATGGTCACTCCTAAATCAGAGACTACTACCGAAATAGACCTATCATCGATATGGGTTAGGACATACCACTTGTTATATTGATCGTCATGATAAGCGTGATGTATGACGTTGTTTATAGCCTCACTAATAGCTGTAACTAGCCTAAAATGAACTGTTGGATCCTTAAACATCTTTTTAAGATCGTGGATGTGACGTACCATATCATCAGGTAAATCGGAGGTATAACCACTAAACATAGACCAATTATCAACACTAGACTTAAAGTTGGTTTTATTAACGTCTTTAAATCCAAAGTTTTTATTTAATTTTAAAAGTTTAAAAACCGCTCTAGGTATTAGGCTTTTACTATTACGAGACTTAAATCTTACATTACGGTCTTTATATTTATCTAATACATGAACTATATGGAGAGCAGTCAAAGGATTAATAGTTTCTAAATCAATAAAATTAAGATATAAGCTATCAAATGTATTATTAGGTATAGACTTCAATATTTTAATAATTTTATTTCTTTCTGAAGGAACAAATAAACTAAGTTTACTAGAGAATTTAATCCGTTCTTTCTTCATATTATCAGTTCTATTGTTACGGCTCTGTAATTTTCTTTGTCTTATATTGTATTTTACAATCCGCTGTCTTTGTTTTTCAGAAATTTTCTTCATCAATGTATGCACTTTAATTTTTGGGTATACGTATTAGGGCGTCTCCTCATTTTGGAAATTGAAATAAAATAAGGTAGATCGCAGTTAAATAGGGAACACAATGCAATAAATTTCGGGGTGTTTATCAGCTATTTGCTCCACTATTACAAGATTTAGTTATTTTTTGTCCCATTTAAATGCGGTTTTATGAATTAAAGACACGCCTAGTATAATACACATTTACAGTCTGATATGACAAACTCGCTACAATATAAATATCCTAATGCTGTGCAAACGTATATCGTACGCGGCCAAACAACCTAAACTGGCTAAAAGTATCTCTGCTAATGATTTGGTCAGGGTACGTATCTTTGTCTGCATTATCTGATTTGAGCACCACACTACCGTCTAAGTTCTTCACTGCACGCTTACAGATCATCTCCCCATCAGCATTGAATACATAAATCTTATTGTTAATAAAGTTGTCGTATTCGCTCTCATTGGTATTGACGAGCATTAGTGTGCCATGCGGTATCGTGTACCCCATACTGTCACTGCAGGCATGCATAAGTATTAGGCCTTTACCATCTGTAGGCAGGTTGTTATTCCTTAAAAACTCTACTGTAAATGATTGAGTGTGGGCCTCAGGGTTTTCTTCATTGACGTAACCTGGGCCACAGCTCGCTTTGATGTCTAAATAGGGGATTTTCACAAGAGGGTATTTTGTGCTTCCCCCAATAAGAATTACAGCCCCTTCTGCTAATAGATCCGCCTGGTTCGCCTCTGAACCTTTTTTAGCTTTGCCTTTGCCATAGACCAACCAATCGACATCGACCTTTAGTACGTTCGCAATTTCATTTATATAGCGCGACCGCTGAGTCTTGCCAGATTCTAATTGGTAGTAACTGGGTTGCTTCATACCTACAGCTTCAGCAACTTCACTTTGAGACATGTTTAGCTGCTCTCTAGCGTACTTAAGTCTTTCAGGCAACGTATTCATGCTTATTCCATAGTTGATTATCGTTATACAGAGATTTTATAGCTAAAACTATAACTAATCAAAAAGTTAAAACTATTGCTTAATTATAGTTTAAACAATATAATCGAGATAAATTATAGTAAGGACAATAGTATGACTTCTTACCAATCTAAATACATCAAGCTTATCGAGTATTTAGGTGGCCAAAGCGAAGCTGCCAGGGTATTAGGTTGCACGCAGCCATCAGTATGGGCATGGATTCAAGGCAAAGCGAATATGTCGGCAAAATTCGCAGTTAGAGCGGAGCAAAAAACAGATGGTCATTTCTCAAAAGAAGACCTTTGTCCAAGTCTAGCTCCAATCTCTAATACCGATTCTACAACCAATTAAAAACCAGTAACACGTTTTCATATAGGAGATAAACACGATGGACGTTATCGCAGCTGCTCACAAAACGGTACACAAGATTGAGCATGGTGGCTCGCCAGCTCTAGCTGCTCGCATGGGTATGTCTAGCACAGTGCTAAACAACAAGGTCAACCCTAATTGCGACACTCACCACTTACGGTTAGATGAAGCTCTAACCATCATGGAGTTTACGGGCGACCATACCATCATTGATGCTATGGCGAATCGCCTTGGCGGAGTCTTTTCCAAAATGGAAACAACTGCCGCCTCTGAAGAATCCATGGTTATGTCATTACTGAAAATTGGCGGGCAGAGCGGAAATCTACTGGGTGAATTCAAGAAGGCGATTGAGGACGGCCGTATTGATTGCAATGAGTACAAACAGCTTAAGCAAATACTACAAAAGCAAAAATCAGACTTGCACGCGCTAGAGCTTGTACTTGACCAACAGCGCGGGGAATAGCTATGCCAAATATAGGATGTGATAAATGCCCTTACTCGACAGGCGATACTTGCTGTCACCAGTCTATAAGAGCCAGAACCGAAGTCACTGGTGACGATAGAGCCATTAAACGTGAGTTTATGCGCATCGAAAGAATATCGCGCGCCCAAGCGGAAAAGACAGAATCCAAAACAAGAAAAAGCCCCATCGCTGGCAGGCAATAGGGCTTAGGTGTTTCTTAAAACAAACATTACAAGGATATTAAACCATGAATTTACCAACAATTCAAGAACACAAAGAGCTTGTTCAAGCAGTATCAGCCAGAGACTTGTATCAATTCTTACAACCCACTGAACGTTTTTCAAGCTGGTTTGATCGCCAACTACAGTATGGGTTCGAAAATGGAGTTGATTATTTAGGGTGTAAAGTTTTTAACACCCTAGCAAGACAGGAGCTGCAAGACTTCTACATATCGATTGATATGGCCAAAGAGGTATCGATGATTCAGCGTTCCGAAAAAGGTAAGCAGGCAAGACAGTATTTTATTGAATGTGAGCGTCGAGCTACACAGCCCACTTTCCAAATCCCTCAAACACTATCTGAAGCGTTGCGTTTAGCAGCCACTCAAGCCGAGACAATAGAACAGCAACAAGAGCGTTTAGCATTAGTGGAGCCCAAAGCAGCCGCATTGGATGTTATTGGAGCAGCAGAGGGCAGCCTAGGTGTGCGTGAGACCGCAAAAACGATAGGTATCGCTCAGAATAAGTTTGTCGCATGGTGCGTTAATAACGAATGGATGTATAGAGACTCTAAAGACAAGCTGCAGCCATACAGCGGTCGTATTCAGCAAGGGTATATGGAACAGCGTCCGGTTACATTTAATGGCCGTGACGGGACTGCCAGAGCGACAACACAGCCGATGTTCACACCAAAAGGGCTGGCAAGATTGGCACAGATATTCGCAATAGTACATGAGGTGGCGTAATGAGATACACATTGAGCATAAATGCAGTCAAATGCCATGAATGGGGCCTTAACTTAAACCAAGGTGCCTTATTTGATTTACTTAACCAAGCAAGCTCATGGGCCAAACCCCATGTAATTAATGGCGAGTTTTATTATTGGGTATCTCGCAACATGGTGATTGATGAAATTCCCCTGGCATACAGTAAGCCAGATACTGTTTATCGAGCCCTAAAGCTGTTTGAGGAAAAAGGCTTGATTGATTACATCAAGGAAGGAAAAAAAGACTTAGTTAAGTTAACTGAAAAGGGCAAGGAATGGAACTCTAAAACCACTTTTACACCTGATTCTAATTCGGATTTAAATCCGAAAAATAATCAAAACTCGGAAATAAATCCGAAAAACACCCAAAATTCGGATTCAAATCCGAGCAAATTCGGAAATGAATCCGAAAAAACCCCTAAAAACTCGGATTTGAATCCGACAAATAAGAATACTAATTATAAGAATACTAATAATCATATTAATAAAAAAAATACCAAAAAAACAAAATCGAAAACTCAGTCACCGGTGGAGACTTACAAACCTGAAAAACCCGACTTGGTTTCAGATCAGGTTTGGAGTGATTTACTCAGTCACAGAAAAATCAAAAAAACGTCGAATACCCAAACAGCTTGGAATGTGATTTTCAGTCAACTGGAAAAAGCGAAGCAAGCAACCGGTCATTCACTGGATCAGATAATCACTGAGTGGATAACACGGGATTGGAAAGGTTTTAAATCAGACTGGTACATCAACATTCAGAATAAGATTCAGAACACAGGATTTAATCATGCAAACAATAAACCAGCTAACAACCCAGCTAACGAACAGCCAAAGAAATCAAGCGCAGACATCTACGCAGAAAACCTTGCCAGAGACCTTGCACAGCAGTACCCAGACGAATTCGCAAACGTGCCTTTCTAAGCAGCAGATAGCCAGTTTGTTTGCAGGGTGGAAAAAGTTGTTTAGATCAAAAATCAAAGATGAGGACTGGGGTGTTGACACACTGACCGTTTGGTATATCGCATTAACCGACCTAGGCATGACACAAGACGAGTTCAACCAAGCTAAGCGTAAGTCGTTAAGTCTTTCGTGGCCACCAACAGCCCCAGCTGATTTTTTAGAGTTAGCGAGAGCTGGCAAGCAAAGTGAATACCTAGACACACAAATCGCATTTGAGACAGCCTGTAGATGCTCAGGAATGCGCGGAGACGTCGAAAGAGACTGGAGGCACCCAACTGTACTAGAAACTGCAAATCGCATCGGGTGGGGCAAATTAGCGGGTGCTGGTAACGGATTTATCAAATACTTTGCCACGGTCTATGAGCGGGTGCTTATCGAACACAAGAATGGGGCTAATTTTGAGATACCCAAAACCCATCGTATTGAAGCGCCAAAACCTGCCCGCTTAGACAACGACAGCCCAGTTGCCCAGGACTGGGAAAAGATGAGGGCTAGATTTGGGCTCAAGAAAAAAAACAAGGAAGTGGTCTGTGGGGAAGAGTCTTAATTTAAATCGTAGCACCAAATCACCGCTTGATAATTTCTACACTATTTTTGCGGCCGTACGTGGTTCAAATGGAATAACAACCGCAGGGATTGAGTCTCTAACTAAGTTAAACCGACGAACGATTGAACGCCATGTTAAACGGATGGTGCAAGAGGGGCTTATTAGCTGCATACCTCGCCGGCCAAGTGGCTATATCTATCAAATTAAATCAGAGGAATAATATGAAAAAACACATCGGTACCGGCAAGGTAGTCAAGAAGTCCGAATGGCTAGGAGCCAATAAGGTGAAAGTCACTTACACGGATTTAAGCAGCGAAGAGTTAACGCGCCAAGCCTATGATCAAGTTATTCGAGAGGTGAAAGATGCGTAAAGCTAGGGGGTTAACAGAAGACCAAGTGCAACAAGTAGTGCTCAATTGGTCAAGACGGCAAACATACAAATCACGTCCCTTGTTTGATTATCTGCATCATTCCCCCAATGGGGGCAGCCGTCATTCTTTAGAGGCTGCTAAATTCAAACGCATGGGGGTTAAGGCGGGTTATCCAGACTTAATACTTGATATTGCTAAGGGTGGTTATCACGGGCTCAGAGTTGAGCTTAAACGAGACAAAAGAAGCTACCTCACAAAGATGCAAAAAGAGCGCATACAGATGCTCAATGACGAGGGGTATCTAGCGGTGGTAGCCAAAGGCGTAGATGAAGCCATTGAGACAATCCAGACGTATTTAAATCTTAAAGACAAAGGGGAATCGCTTGAACAAGGTGTTGCTAAATAGATTTGGTACCAGCCCTCGGTTGCAGTTGGCCTGCGGTGATTGGCTTCAGCATGGCATGCATGCTAAGACTGTTAAGTTTGATATTGGCCAAGGCGGTGAGGTGCCGCAAGTTAATTGGGAGGATAGGAGTGCGGCTATCGCTCTAATAAAACATGGTCCAACCAAAGCGCTGGCAAGCTTATTGCTGTGGGGGAGTAACGAGCATTGGAATTGGTCAGATGACTTTGACGAAGTTGTACGTTATTTGACTAACGAGATGCTAAAGCGCTGTGATGCAGACGATAGGCAAGCACCAAAGGGTTGCAGTCACAGCCGTGAGGAATTGGCTTATCTCATGTCTCGCATGACATTGCATTTCGAGTTGTATAATCTGTGGGATTTGTACTCGCTTGAGGGGCAGCTACTGTTCAGTGGGATCAATGTGCCAGCTAACACTTATCGGCAAGTGTGGAAGAAGTACCAAGACTATATGCTTGATGATACCCAAAGGCTGGCACTAGACGTGGAACATGCTGTCCAAGAGTATAGGCATAGATTAGGACTATAAGGTTGCATTTACTACATAGCACAGCCATGATAGTATAGTTGAACCTATATCTAGTTAAAAATAGACACTATGAGCATACAACCTCAAACTAAAAGCATTGAAGTGCAGAGCTTTATGAACTCTTATTTGGGTTTGCTTAGTCCAAATAATTTTAGACTAAAGCTCTGGCTTAGAGATGCAGAAGCATTGCGCAAATCCAATCCAGTCGATAGTTATATGATTGAGGGTTGGGTTAGCCGCGCTCAGGGTAATCTTAATGATGCGGTGAAGAAGGTTGCAAATGCAAGTAAGCTTGATGATTCTGTGTTAGGCAACTTGGCTACGATGTACTCTTCAGCCGGTAGGTTCGATGAAGCAGAGAAACTATGCTTATCAATACTTCAGAAAGATAATTATGATTGGTATGCGTTTCATCAGATGTTAGTTAATACATCCGTTACGTTAAATCAAACTAGGTTGAAAAAAGCTATGAATCTTTTTAAGCCAGTAGATGAAAAAGCACAAGTTCTATTAAATATAGGCAATATTTATTTAGAAGATATAGTTAAGGCTCATGAGGTGCTAGAAAAAGTAGGTGTCACAATCGCCACATACCGATCTATAATGGAGATGGCCACAGTTGTTAAAAACAATAAATACCTAGGAGATAGCAAGTTAAAACTAAGCATGCAGGTCAACGAAGTCGGTAAAATACTAATCATAGATGAAACATTATTTAATGTGACTGTTGACGATTGTATTGATTTGAATGAGCAATATTTTGATTCTATTTTAAGCTTAGAGTGCCCATTTGATGAGTTGAAAAAAGTGGTGTATAACTTTAGACCAGGAGAAGAAAAAGAGGATTTAGAGTCTGAGGCCTCTAGTTATAAGGAGTTTGTCGAATGGGGGTGAGTATATCTGATCTACATAAAACTATTGATAGCTTATTCCCTGATTTAAACTCTATAGATAGCGAGGGCACTCAGAGAGCTTGTGTAAACAGAAAGTATTACGCTACTTACCATCATCTATTAGAAGTTTTAAATAACCACTTCAGTTATGACCTTAGCAATGAAGGTAGGTTTGGTAATACGGGACATCATAAAAGAGTTGTTTTGGCTTTTGAAGACGTATATATGACCACAGGAAGCAAGAATGCGCAGCAGTTATACTTAAAAATACAAAACTTCATTTCTAAACGACATAAAGCGGACTATTATTTAGATTCTGATTTTGATGAATTTGACTATAAGCAGTCAATTAAGTTTGCTAATGACATACCAGATTTGGCGAATAAATTGGTTGAAGAACTAAAAAACAAGAGGGCGTAAAATAGAGAATGCTTGACCCTCTCTGACGGATAAGGTAGTATTTATATAAAGTGGTCTTACGTGTAAGTAAGGCGTTATTAAAAGCGATTGATTTAATTATCAGTCGCTTTTTTTGTGCCTGTAATTTAAGAGTACCATCTGACTGAGTACCCTTTATAACCCTTATAGATTCTAAGATGCTCATATCTGAGCATCTGAATAACCATGGTACCCTCATTGATGATGGCACCAAAAATATATAAGTTCCGAAAGGATTACCACTGGTAATAGTGGCGGCGTTAAGTGACCCATAAGCCCGTAGCCAACGATAAGAGTCGCACTTATATTTACCTTACCCACGCCCAAACAGCGTGGGCTTTTTTATACCTGGAGTTTGTGTTGGCTACACCATGCAGGGCACCACGCTGTCCTAATCTAACAACACGCAAAGACAAAGGTTATTGTGATGAGCACAAAGATAGACGCAGTAATTGGGCTAGACATCAACAAAGACGCGGGAACACAACACAGCGTGGTTACGGGCACGTATGGCGCAAGCTTCGCACGCAGATACTTCAGCGTGATGATTATCTTTGCGTATCTTGTCGAGAAGCAGGTAGGCTTGTGCCAGCCACTGACGTTGACCACATAGTGCCTAAGTCACAAGGTGGTACAGATACACCAGAGAATCTTCAGTCATTGTGTAAGGCATGTCACAGACACAAAACGGCGACTGAAAACAAGATCGGTTACTTTATGCCTGAGCACTTGAAGCCTATCCCTCAATCGGTCATCGTTTTCGGACCGCCTGCATCGGGTAAAACAACATGGGCAGTCAAGAATACACCCAATGCATTTATTGTAGACCTAGATTTGATTGTTCAGAAGATGACAGGCAAACCTAAATACATTAAGACCGAAGAAGAAAGGTTGCTAGGCATTAATAAGCGAAATCAAATTATGCTGGAGTTAGCAGCCAGCGGCGAACCTTGTACGATAGTTTTAACAGGCTCTACGGTAGAGCAAAGAAGATGGTGGGTTGATAAATTGAAGCCCAAGCAAGTTGTACAGCTTAGAGAGCCAGACAGTGTGCTTATAGAAAGAATACATGAAGATACAAGTAGGCCTAGTAGCGTCAAAAAAAGACATTTAGAGGTAGTGCGCTGCTATGAATATGACTGAGTCAGGGGGAGGGTGGGTTAATTGTTCAGGACCACCGCCGAGATGACCGACCCCCCCACACAGATTTTTACGACCGCGAAATTAAAAGTTTAGGTTGCCCCGAAAAATAGGATTTATTTATGAGAGGACGTAAGCCCAAGCCAACGGCCCTAAAGAAGCTGGCAGGTAATCCGGGCAAGCGTAAGCTCAATGATGCTGAGCCGGACTTCACTGAGATAACAGATGTCGAGCCGCCAGAATGGCTGCCAGACTTAGCAGTAGAAATGTGGCAAACAGTAATGCCTGAATTGTTAGCCGCCAAAGTCCTAACCGTACCGGACCTGCATAATGTTGAAGCTTTTTGCACAGCATACTCAATGTGGCGAGATGCGGAAGATCACGTTAAGCAATTTGGTGTTGTCATAGAAACGGAAAGATCCACAATTAAGAACCCAGCTGTCACTGTAATTAACGAGGCCAAAAAACAAATGCGTGAGTTCGGCGCATTGCTTGGACTCGATCCAAGTTCTCGTCAAAGATTGGTTGGACCCAAAAAGAGCGAAGACAAAGGAAACCCCTTTGATGACTTTTAAATAACAAATAACTAGATAGAGTTAACGATGAAATGTCCCGTAAATATCCTAATGTCGCAAAAGCTGAAAAGTACGCTCGCGACGTGGTTGCGGGAAAAATCATTGCATGCAAATGGATTAAGCTTGCATGTAAACGTCATTTAGACGAAAAAAAACTAAGCAGAAGTAAAGACTTTCCATACAGGTTTGACCCTGAGAGAGCTGAGCGAGTAGCTAAGTTTATCCAGTTGCTACCACATACGAAGGGCAAGTGGGCTAGAGAGCGCCTGCCAATAACGCTTGAACCATGGCAGCTATTTAGTATTTGCATACCATTTGGCTGGATAATTAAGAAGACAAAAACGCGCCGGTTCCGGCGCTTACTTGTTTTTGTGCCTCGTAAAAATGGTAAATCGGTGATTGCTGCAGGTATTGGCTTGTATATGTTCGTGGCCGATAACGAGTTCGGAGCTGAAGTCTACTCAGGCGCCACAACAGAGAAGCAGGCTTGGGAGGTTTTTAGGCCGGCCAAGCAGATGGTTGACCGTACGCCGGCATTAAAAGCACGCTTTGGTATTGAGTCAAATGCATCAAACATGAACGTGCCGTCCGATGGCAGTCGCTTTGAGCCGGTTATTGGTAAGCCTGGCGATGGTTCGAGTCCATCATGTGCTTTGGTTGATGAATACCACGAGCATAAAGATTCGGACCTGTACGACACGATGGAAACCGGTATGGGTGCCCGTGACCAGCCAATGATGGTAGTTATTACCACCGCAGGCGCGAATATTGGTGGTCCTTGCTACACGTTGGTACGTGACGCACAAAAGATGCTCGATGGTGCGTTAGACATGCCCGACATGTGGGCCATGATCTACACAAAAGATGAGGAAGATGAGTGGTCTAGTGAGCTAGCACTGCGTAAAGCAAACCCGAATTACGACATATCAGTAAGCGGTGAGTTTTTAAGAGCAAGATGCCGCGATGCAATGCAGTCAGCCCATAAGCAAAACACGTTCAGAACCAAGCACGTCAACGAGTTTGTGGGCGCCAAATCTGCTTGGATGAATATGTCCAAGTGGCAAATGGCGCCAGAGCGTAAATCACTTGAGGAGCTACAAGGCAGACCGTGCTATATCGGTCTTGATTTAGCAACCAAGATTGATATTGTCGCAAAAGTAATGGTATTTCCGCCAACGCTTGATGACCCTAACTATCATGTGCACTGCAAGTTCTACATACCCGAAGCCAGGTTAATGGAGGAGGGCGAGGTTAATAGCGAGCGTTACCAAGAATATGATCACCTTGGTTTATTGACTGTAACGGCTGGCGAGGTTATCGACTTTAGCGCTATTGAAGATGATTTAAAAGATGATCTGGGTACTCACAATGTACAAGAAGTAGCCTACGACCCATGGCAAGCGGCTCAATTGGCTCAGAACATGGAAAACGAGGGCGCAGTGATGGTAGAGATACGTCACACAGTCCAAAACATGTCCGAGCCCATGAAAGAGACTGAAGCGCTTGTGCTGTCACAGCGCCTGGCTCATGGTGACGATCCTGTTATGACTTGGATGATGTCCAACGTGGTGGCGACACTGGATAAAAAAGACAACATCTATCCGAACAAAGAGCGAGCCGAAAGTAAGATTGATGGGCCAGTGGCACTAATTATGGCACTGGCGCGTGCGATAGTGCATGACCAAAGCAATGGCTTAGATGATTTTGCAAGCAACCCAATTATGGTAGGGATATGATAAAAAAACAGGTAGGCCCTATCAGAGCGGCCATTTTAGAGTTTATGGGCGTTCCGGCTGAGATAACGCAGTTGGACGCCAATCAAGTGTTGTCCTTGTTGGGCAACGGCACTCAAACATCAAGCGGCAAAAACGTCACTGTAGATAGTGCATTGCAATTATCTACAGTGTGGGCTTGTGTGCGATTGATTAGTGAAACGGTTTCAACGCTACCGCTTAGAGTCTATCAAAACAATGACGATGGTAGCCGCACCTTGGCTAAGTCGCACCACTTATACAAGCTACTTTGCAAGAAACCCAATGCCGAGTTTACGCCTAGCCGCTTTCGCTTGATGATTGTGGCTAGCATTTGCCTGTGGGGTAATGCATATGTCGAAAAGATTTATATTGGCAAGCGCCTAGTATCATTAGAGCCACTATTGCCACAGTGCATCACAGTGAAGCGATTAAAATACGGCAGCCTTGAATATAAAGAAGTTAAAAATGGTAAAGAGCGGGTTATCCCAGAGAACCGAATTATGCATATTCGTGGCTTTGGGATAGATGGTATCAATGGTTTGGCAACAATATATCAAGGCCGTGAGACAGTTGGGAGTGCAACTGCAGCTGACCAAAGTGCTGGCAAGTTCTTCAAAAAAGGTATGCAGCCATCAGGGTTTCTGACAACTGACGTGCAGTTAAATGATAAACAAAGAGGTCAGATTGGTGACAACGTTACTAAATATGCGATGAGTGAAAATGCTGGACGCATTATGGTGTTAGAAGCTGGCATGAAGTACCAGAACATCACAATGAATCCAGAAGCTGCTCAGTTACTACAAACTCGCAGCTATAACGTTGAGGAATTGTGCCGGTTGTGGCGTGTACCACCCTTTATGATTGGCCACATGGACAAAGCATCAAGCTGGGCTTCATCAACTGAAGCTCAAATGCTGCACTTTTTAACCAATACCTTACGCCCTTTATTAGTCAATATTGAGCAAGAGCTTACAGCCAGTCTATTGGACCCGAGAGAAAGCGACGATATTACAATCGAGTTTTCTGTTGAGGGATTGCTAAGGGCTGACAGCAAGGGCCGGGCGGAATATTACAATAGCGCTCTTAATAATGGCTGGATGAATCGTAACGAAGTAAGGCGACTTGAAAACCTACCACCAGTGCCTGGCGGCGATGTCTATACGGTGCAGTCTGCGCTAATCAATCTTGAGCATGTTGGCAAAAATTACGGAGCTATAAACGATGAACCGACGCAGCAAACTACCTAAAGCACCTGAAGCTAAAGAACGCCCACAGCTGCACAGCGATGTGACGCCCAAAGCGCGTGAAATGTGGGATGGTGCTATTAAAGCAGCTGATGTGAGTGAAGATGACAATGTCATTAATATCTTAGATGCTATTGGCTACGATTGGTGGACTGATAGTGGCACCACAGCGAAGCGAATAAATGCAGCGCTAAAATATATTGGCCGTGACAACGATGTAATTGTAAATATTAATAGCCCGGGCGGTGATGTATTCGAAGGTTTGGCCATCTATAACCTCTTGCGTGAGCATAAAGGCAAAGTAACTGTACGCATTTTGGGCATTGCTGCAAGTGCCGCATCATTTATTGCCATGGCTGCCGATGAACTACAAATTGCTAGAGCTGGCTTTCTTATGATTCATAATAGCTGGACGATTGCAGCGGGTGATCGCAATGATTTACGGGATGTGGCTGACTTCTTAGAGCAAATCGACGGCACTATCGCTGATGTTTACCATGTTCGTAGCGGTATTGATGCTGGCGAGTTGGCCACCCAGATGGACACAGAAACATGGATTAGCGGCAAGACTGCTGTAGAAACCGGCATGGCTGACGGCTTTCTTGACTCCGATATTATTACAAAAGACGAAGACACTAAAAATACATCGAACGCGGTGCGCAAGATTGACAAATTGATGGCGATGCAAGGCATTCCACGTAGTGAGCGCCGCGAACTAATTGCAGAAATTAAACAGGGTACGCAAGACGCTGCCCAGCCAGGTATGCATGACGCTACCGAAATACCGCAGGATCTGATCAATGATTTGCGTGCTGTAGCCGCTAAATTTGAGCAGTTAAACGCTTAATCCCTCAACCAAATTAAACATTAGAGACCCGCCATTTGGTGGGTTTTTGCATTTATGGAGATAGACATTATGTCTGACCTTGAAATTAAAAATACGCTTGATGCTGTAAACAAGCAATTGAAAAAAGCTAATGAAGAGTTATTGCCAAAAGCAGAGAATGCGCTCAAAAAAGCTGAGAAGTCTGAAGAGTTATCTGCTCAAACAAAAAATGAGTTAGATAAGCTAATGGCAACCACCAACGCTTTGGAGGTCGCTAAAAATGATCTTGAAGTGCGTATTGGCGAAGCTGAGCAATTATTCGCGCGCCATAAGGGCGATGCTGGTAACAAAACTTACCAAACCGCTGGCCAGATTGTAGCCAATCACGAGGGTTTGCCACAGTTTGTAGAGGGCATCCAGGCTGGTCAGAAAATCCGAATCCCTGTTGGCAATGCAATTACGTCGCCTGATATTCCAGATGGTATTATCGCACCAACACGCCTCCCTGGTATTGATCAGAAGCCTAAGCAGCGTTTGTTTATCCGCGACTTAATCGCACCAGGTCAAACAGACAGTAATGCTATTTTTTGGGTGCAAGAGGGCGGCTTTACTAACAATGCAGCTGCGGTCCCTGAAAACACGCAAAAGCCGTACTCTACAATGACTTTTGATACCAAGATTACACCAGTGGCCACAATCGCTCATATGTTCAAAGCGTCTAAGCAAGTATTAGATGACTTCAAACAGCTGATGTCTACTATCGATGCTGAAATGCGCTTTGGTTTAAAGCAGAAAGAAGAAGAGGAAATCTTGTTTGGCAATGGTTCTGGTGCAAACTTGCATGGCATCATGCCACAAGCTGAAGATTTTAACGCCCTTATTAAGCCTGAAGGTACATCAACCAATATTGATGTTGTGCGTTTAGCAATGCTGCAGTGTCGTCTTGCACGTATGCCTGCCACTGGTACCGTCATGGACTTCTTGGAGTGGGCGAAGATTGAGCTGACCAAAAACAGCCTTGGCAACTATATCATCGCCAATCCAATGGGCTTCTTAGAAAAAACTCTATGGGGCCTACCAGTTGTCGATACTGATGAGCCAAACTTCAAAGGCAAGTTCTTAACAGGCGCGTTTGCAAGTGGCGCTCAAATTTTTGACCGTGAAGAAGCCAACGTGGTGATCTCTACTGAAAACGTAGATGACTTTGAGAAGAACATGATCTCTATCCGCTGCGAAGAACGTTTGGCATTAGCTCTTAAGCGTCCTGAAGCGTTCGTTAAAGGTGAATTTGCTACAGCGGTTGCAGGTTTAAACGCAGGAGCCTAACCCACACTCACAGCATTCCACTAATCATAAAAGGCAGCTATTAACCGTAGCTGTCTTTTTTATGGAGATAACAATATGTTTGTACGAGTAAATACCGACATTATGGTCGGAAACAAGACGATTATGAAGGGTCGCACTACAGAAACAACAAAGAGCGAGGGTCGCGATCTAGTCACTAAAGGCTATGCAGAGGAAGTTGATGCCTTAGATACGGCTGACGCAGGAGCTGCTGACTCTAATACTGAAAAATGGCAAACCGTAATTGCCATTAATGATGATGAAAGCGTGGTCACTGTCAATGATATGACGGGTCCAGAGCTTAAAAAATTCCTAACCGACAATGAAGTTGATTTTAAATCGAGCGCTAAAGTCAACGAGTTAAAAGACTTGGTGGAAGATTTGATTAAATCAAAAAATGAAGGTTAGCCATGATCACACTTGAGCAAGTTAAATTCCAATGCCGCATCGAGCAAGATAATGATTACGAAGATGACTTGCTCAACGGCTATATTGCAGCGGCTCGCAATCATGTGCAGGCCCACTTAGACCGCACGATTTATCCTGATGCGGTGCCAAGCAATGACCCCGATGGCTTGGTAGACAACGCGAGTATTGATCAAGCCATGCTTTTACTCGTTGCTCATTGGTGCGCCAATCGTGAAGCAGTATCTGAGTCAGCAATGACGGAAGTGCCACTTGGTGTACGTCACTTACTGCAACCCTATAGACGCATGGGGGTTTGAATGAATGCTGGCAAGTTAAGACACCGCATTAAGCTTTATAAGAGTAAAACAAAATCATCGCCTATGGGTGGGGGCGGAGCATTAATATGGGAGCATGTACTGACACTCTCCGCCGCGTTTGAGCCACTATCTGTAAAAGATATGTTGGCAGCTCAAGCGGCCAGTAGTGAGGCTAAAGTACGTTGTACCTTACGGTACCGGCATGATGTGGATAGCAAAATGCGAGTTGGCCATAGAGGCCGCATGTATGAGATTGATGGCGACCCTCTGCCAGATGCCAACAGTGGCCTTGAATACATGACTTTAATGTTAAAAGAGGTGACCAATGGCTAGTGACTGGGGTTCAGTTGATATTAAAGGGCTCGACGAACTTGACGCCAAGCTTGCACTGCTAGATAACGAGCTGGCTGGCAAGTCTCTATATAGCGCTTTAAACGTTGCTTTAACTCCAGTTGTTAAAGAGGCTAAAGCGCGAGCGAGTGTAGCACCTGAACCGCACATAATGACAACCGCCGGCGGTCGTAAGGTTGAGGTTAAGCCTGGGCTACTTGAGTCGGCTATCCGCAAACGCAGACTGCCGAAATCTGAGCATACAGGAGAGTTCGCCCAAGGCGCGGTGATGGGTGTTTATGTTGGGAAGGGCACAAAACAAAAAGAATATCCTAGGTATTGGCACTTTATTGAACATGGCACATCAAAAATGAGATCAGCGCCATTTTTACGCCCTGCTTTTGATCACAACGTAGACAATATGGTGAACCGCTTTGCTAAAAAGCTAGCGCAAAATATAGACAAGCATCTGGAGTAATCAATGATAGCGGGCATACAAATATATGAAGCTCTGCATTTACTCTTTGCGAACGATTTGCGCTTGGCGGATAAAACGCATTATGCGGACAAGACAAGATATGCATTGAAGCCTACAGCAGGCCGCATTTACCCCGATATGCTAACAGAGCACGATGACAAAACTATCCCTTATGTTGTTTATCAGAATATAAGCACAGTGCCCGAAGTAACGCTGGACGGTGTAACCGGGCATGAGTGGGTCCGCATGCAAATAGACGTATATCACAACGATAAATACCAGGCTGTACTACTCGCAAATCGAGTAGTACAAAAAATTAATGACAATATACAACCAAGCATTTATAGCGCGAGACAATCGCTTCGCGAGGGTAATTTATTTCGCGAGTCAATCGATTATGAGTTCTGGCAAACCGCCCCAACAACAGAAGACGAAATGGAGTAATCACCATGGCAGTAGAGAATTTAGTAGATAGCTTTTACCAGCTATTAGTATCTAGCACCGAGTTAGAGTTTAAAAAAGTAAGGCATTTGCAAAAATGCGAGCCACCGACCAGCGAAAAAACATTAGATGATGTGACGTCAACGGATGATAGGCGCACAGTCAAAGCAGTTGTTGATTTCACCGAGGACAGCGAAATTGAGTTTGAATTTGTGCTTGATCCGACTGACGAACAGCATCTCCTAATACAAAGTGCGTATGAAGATAATACAGAGCTAAACTGGCAGTATAAACTCGTCAAAGCGACGGGATTGAGCCGTCAGTTCAAAGGCATGGTCAGTAAATTAACTCCAAACACTGATGATAATAAAAAGAAGGTCCGCATGACTGGGACAATCACTATCACCAGCGACCCCACAAAAATTTTAACCGAATAATCACTAAAATTTAGCATAAGGACAAGATAGATGAAAAAGATTGAAACTAAAGGTGTTTTAGATAAAGCTGCCATTTTGGCATTTGCCAGCAATAGCGCTTTAAAGGTTGAGAAAATCGAATTATCAGAAATGGGGGGTGAGGTTTACATCAAAGAGCTTACAGCGGGCGAGCGCGAAGCTCTTGAAAAACAGATGCAAAGTCAGACTGATAAAAATGCTGTACGCGCCACAGTGTTTGTACATAGTGTTTGTAACGCAGATGGCGAGCTGATGTTTAATGTTGAAGACATCGAAGCAATTAAACAATTGCCAAGCCGTCCAGTCATTAAAGTGTTTAACCGCTCAAATGAAATCAACGGCATCACCCCTGAGCAAGTAGATACTGCAGAAAAAAACTCCTAAGCCATCCTAGTCGTAGATTTTTATTCAAGCTTGCAGGTCATCTTGGCATGACAGTCTCACAGCTATCATCTGAGATGACATCGCAAGAACTGACAGAGTGGATGGCGTACGATAGATTTGACCCGATTGGAGGGTTCCGACAAGATTTACAGACAGCGCATTTGTTATATGAAAAACGGGGTAGCGATGATAAAAACATTTTTGACTTCTTACCTGTTGACCCAAACCCAATGACTGACGAGCAGCGCGCAGAAGTTGAGAGAGTTAAGAAAATAGAGGAGTTGGAGGTTCAGACAGCACAAATGATTGCTATGTTTGACAGTATGTAATGCTATAGACAGCTGGTTATTTGTGATTTTTCGTACTATGATTAAGTCTTTAATCTTAATATTTGGAGGCTGAATGTTGCGCAAAATTATAAATATCACACTTTACTTAATTGCAGCGTTTGTAGCCCTCATGGCTATAGCAATGATATTTGCAGCAAATGTGAATAATTTTAAAGCATTTGTTGTGCTAATAATATCGGCTGCTATTTTTTTGCCAGAGGTGCAGGCCTCAATTAATAGGATGGTTGGAAAGAACATTAATGCCATTGCTTATATTTTTTTAGGGTTTGTTTTATTCATCTGTGGAATACTCATTGCTGCGGGGACAGAGTCACAAGTAAAAGAAGTCCAGGCTAAAAAAGCAATCGACGCAAAGCAGGTTGTGGTAGGAAAAGAACAAGAGATAAAGAAAAAAGAACAGATCGAAAAAGAGAAAGCTGAGAAAGTTAAAGAGCAAGATTTAAGTAAGGTTATTTATCCTTATACTAAAGAAGAATATCCTAAGCTTTATGCTCAATGGGGAGAGGAATGGATATCGGATATTAATCTAATGTTGCCTAAAGCTGCTGAAAAAATCAGCAAAGAGTCGAAGTGTGATAATGTGGAGATTGTTGAAATCTCTACAACTAAAAGCAAACCCAAAAAAGAAGCAGTTTTTTTTATTGATTGCAGTAATGGTGAGCGTTTCTATGTATCACAAAATGACTTTGATGTAGAAAGTGAGATGCTAGCAGAGAGTGAAAAACTTGGGCAGCCTAGTAACTACATTCACTCCTGCAGAAAAGCCATAACAGCCCAACTACAATATCCAAGCTCTTTTGATGATGAAATATTATCTATCTCAGCTAGAAAGACACGGACAGGAAATATTGAAATCGTAATTCCTTTTACAGCAAAAAATGGCTTGGGTATGGATATTCCGCAAAGCGGGAGATGTTTAGTAACTACTGAAAATAAAATAGAGCTTAACATTACTGACAGGTAGTATGCATAAGGCTATGCAATATAAAAACCCACTTGCTAAAGTGGGTTTTTTAGTAGATAATCACAAATGAGGCGTCGAAACCTCTAATCAAACAGCGCAATCCACATGCGTCAACGTGGTTTTTTTATGCCTAATCAATAGGCAGGCTCTTACATATTTGTCTCTGTGTTGTTGTGATAAACATGCAGATAACCATCTATGTCGAGAGGGTGGCAGCACATATAAGACCCACTTGCGTGGGAAAAACTGCCCGCCGTTCTGTTTGACGGTTTCGAACCTCTTGGCGCCCTATATATTTATAAGGCAACCTCGAAAAAAACAAACAGGAGGTCATTATGACCACATTATCTGCAACCTATCAAAGCTTAGTTCATAACCATAACAATCAAGTTACCACTACATCAAAAATAGTGGCCGATACTTTTGGTAAAATGCATAAACATGTTTTAGCTAAAATTGACCAAATAATCGCTGAAACGCCCGTAGAATTCAATGAGCCCAATTTTCGTCCTATTGAGATGAGTGTAAAAGTTGGCTTTGGTATGCGCTCAGAAAGAGCTTTCGAAATCACCAAGGATGGCTTTATGTTATTGGTGATGGGCTTTACTGGCAAAAAGGCAATGGCGCTTAAGATTGAATTTATTAACGCCTTCAATTGGATGTATGAACAATTACAATCTGCAAGGACAACATCAGAGCAGCGCACACCACTTAGGCAGGCATGTGATCGTCTGGCTGTGAATAATATGCTGATTAGCGATGCTTACAAGATGGTGAGTGAGTATTATGGCGTGGAAGGTATCGATCAGATACCTGTCGATAAACTGCCTGAAGCGGTAGCTTATGTGTACGAAGTGGCTTTAAAGCTTAAATCCACCAGTACGCTGAGCGAAGCGGTGCGCCTCAATACCAATCATTGGTGACCAATGTGTTTTATATCAATAGCTGGTTTAAAGCGGTGCGCGGCCCACTATCAGCCTTAAATCCATTGCTGGTTAAAGAGGTTAGTGGACATATGATTAACGGCGTATTTACAGCTGGCATATTAAACAGTCAATTACAGATAGGGTTTGATGCTACTATTAGCAACGCCCACCAATGGAGTGTTGGTAAAGTCTAAACACTCATATTAACTGAACAAAAAGCCTCAATCGTTTTGATTGGGGCTTTTTTATTACCCAAAGCAAAACCCCCAGTCTGACCGGACGTGGGGGTTTTTGTATTCACTCCTAACAGCACTTAAGAGTAAATCTATGAAAGATTATATCACAATATTTATGGAGGCGATAATGGAGAGTCTAAAGAAATATGGCTTGATACCGACGCTTTTAATGATTATAGGGTTTATTATTTTTGCGTCAATTCTGCTATTCGTTTGGCAGCTGCCTGAAATAATTATGGCAATTAAATCTTAAAAACAAAAATATAGATATGCCCCTTTATGGGGCTTTTTTTATGCCCGGAATAAGGAGTATTAACATTGGGTAAAGTCTTATCACGCTTAGATATCTTACTGCATGCTAATACTGCTAACTACCGCCGCGATATTAAGCAAGCAACAAACGAGACCAAAGCAGAGCTAAAAAGCGTCTCCGATGCAGCAGTTGCAAGTGGCAAAAAAATTGATGCGTCACTTAACTCGCTACTTAATATGAAAAACGCGATTGCTGGCGTGGGTGTTGCTGCATTTGCATCATCTATCATAAGCACGGCTGATCAAATGCAGGATCTTGCTAGTAAGATTCGGATTAGCACTGAAAGCACTGAAGAATATGTTGCAGTCATGCACCAGTTGCGAGATATCTCGCGCGAAAACGCAGCATCTTATGGAGCAACAGTTGAACTGTATGCTGATTCACGTAGAGCATTAAAAGAGCTCGGTAAATCACAGCAAGAGACTATTGATTTTACGAATAATTTATCTAAAGCAATGCGCGTCGGTGGTGGCGAAGCACAGGCTCAAGCCGCTGCATTAACTCAGCTTGGTCAGGCTCTAGCATCAGGCGTTCTAAGAGGTGATGAATTTAACTCAGTTGCTGAGCAGGCGCCAGTTTTGCTTGATTTGCTTGCAAAAGAGTTAGACACAACCAGAGGAGCTTTGCGTAAATTAGCCGCTGATGGGGCATTGACTTCAGATGTAATTTACAACGCTATATCATCAGCAACTGACGTTCTAGACGAAAAGATGTCTAAAGTGACAGTAACTCTCACTCAAGCAGTGGGGGTGTTTAAAGATCAGTATGCAATTTTTGTAGATGACATAGTTAACCAGAACACAACCATAGGTCAGAACCTGGGTCAAATGGTATTAGTCGCCGCTGATAACTTTGCAACACTAGCCAAGGCAGGTATAGCGGTCAGTGGCGTGTGGCTAGCAAACACAGTGGCAAGCTCAGGCCTAACAAAGTCAATAGCGGGGCTGGTGGGCGCACAAGTAGCGTCAGCAAAAGCCGCGGTCACAAATGCTATGAGCACTCAGAGTCAAATAGCAGCAATTAATAAATTGCATACAAACATGATGTTACTGCGCATGACTAAGACGCATTACATCGCATTAGCAAAGCAGGCTGTCGCAAGTACCGTGGCGTACACTCGCTCATTGGCTGGGCTGGCTAGCGGCTTTAATGCATCAACTGCGGCAGCTGCTATGCACAATAGAGCGATAGCAGCGGGCAATGCAACAAAAAAAGTTGCTGTAGCAAGTACCATGCTTGCGACAAGTGCAACCAGGAGTATGGGTAACGCGCTTAAGTCTGTTGGCAGTATTATCACCAAGCATCCTCTTATGATAGTAGCTGCGACGCTGTCTGCTATTGTCGTGCAGACACATGGCCTACAAGGCGCCATGGATAGTCTAGGCGATGCGTTAAGCGTTGTTGGCATCTTATTTACTGACATGGTCTCAGTGGGAGTCAACGGCATTGGCTGGCTGTGGGATAGCACTACCAACTTTTTAAACAGCCTTATGGGAGACTCTCAGACTGCAACCGAAACATCTGGTGGTTATTTTGCGACTCTATTTGCTGGCACTGAAGGCGGGTTTGTTGGCATGTTGCAAGTAGCTGCTAGTGTCTTTGATGACATCCTGTCTGCAGTAGTGGCTTTTGCTCGCATGAGCTGGACAAATCTAAACCAGTTTGTCATTAGTGTGAAGAACGCTTTTAAAAGCATGGGAAACCTAGCTATAAGTGTGTTTGAGGGGATTGTTAACGCAGGCATTAGTCGGATCAACTTTTTGATATCGGGCGTGAACCTGCTCATAAGAGGTGCAAACGCTGCTAAAAACCTTTTTGGTTTTGACGGTGGCTATAGTGAGGTAGCGCATCTAGGGAATGCGAGCTTTGGGAGGTTCTCATTCGAGGACACCAACTATGTTGGCTACACAGAGTCGTACACTCAAATCACTGCAGCGAGAAGCCTGACTGACAGCGCAATCGCTCGACAAAACGACATTAAAACAAACGCAGACGCTGCAAGAGACGCGTTAAATAAAACTGGAGTAGCTGCTGAACAGGCTGGAGAATCTGCTAAGAAGGCGGCCGACAAGGCGAACAAAGGTCTTAAAGATGTCAAAAAAGGTCTGACGGATGCTGAAAAAGCAGCTCAAGCTCTTTATAGGTCTTTCCTGAGCGCCGAAGCTGAGCTTAGAAAATCTATCTTCATGCTGGACCCGCAGACAACTTTTAGCGAACTGGCTTACGATCTATCAGATGCAACAAACGAGATGTCGAAGTTTGATGAGCAAATGAAGCAAGTTTTACGCTCGCTCGCTAGAACTAAAGATATAAAACAATTCAATAATCAAATGAGAGATGCTGACGAGGAGATTAAAAGAGAAATTGAATTGTTGCGCGCTACTAATGACCTTGAGCGTGAGCGCCTCACAATCCAGTATGAAATACAAGACGAGCTTAAAAAATACCAGTCTCTAAAAAATGCTGGACTAACCGCTGATTACAACGCAATTGAGACGCGTTTAAAATATTTAGAAGCTGACAAGCTGCAATTACTACACTACCAGACAATCGATTCTGTAGCTAAGGACTTGGAAGGTACGATAAATGATTTATATCGACAAACTGCATTGCTTGATAATGACAGCCCTGTCGAGGCGCTACTGTACGATCTCAAAGCGTCTGGAAAATTGGCGAACGCAACAGAAGAGGAAATGCAGAGCCTAGCCAGTGCTGTCAATGCTGCTAGAGATGCATACGAAGAGTTTACACAAGCAAAATTAGCTAGCGAAATAAAGCTAGAAGTACGTAATAGCGCGGAACAACTTCGTACAGAGTTGCTGGATTATGCAACACCAGGCACGACTTATGATCAGAATGACAAATTGCTAGCCGACTCAATTAAGAAACTGCGACAAGCTCGAGAGCTAGAGCAGATGCAGCAAGATGAGTATGACAGACTTGCTGAGATAGCAAAAAAACGTCATTACGACAAAATGATCGAGCTGAATCAGATGTATGCTAGCGACACACTAACGTCTATGGTCGGTATGACTCGAGCGTTATTTAGCGAACAATCAAGCGCATATCGCTTTATGTTTGCAGCACAGCAGTCATTTGTAATGGCGAGTGCCGGCATGAATATGTATGAGGCTTGGGGTGACATGATGGCACAGGGCGTAAGCTTACCCGACAAATTAGCTGGAGCCGCAACGATTGTTGCAGAATTCGGGAAAATTATCTCAGCAGCAAGCTCATTAACTCTTGATTTGCCGGGCTACCGCAGCGGTGGTTTTACCGGATCTGGACGTGTGAATGAAGTCGCGGGACTTGTGCACAGAGAAGAATTTGTGGCAAACGCTGGCGTGACTCGTAAGTATCGACCTGAGTTGGAAGCCATGCACAACGGCACCTACAAGCGCAACAGTGGCAACACTAATATCAATGTGAGCGTTAAAGTCGAAAGTAATGGTCAGAGCACAGTTGAGTCGAATCAGCAATTGGGCAAACAGCTTGGTGCGGGGCTTGTCGAGAAGATTAAACAGGTCTTGGTGCAAGAGAGTAAGCCTGGAGGTTTGTTGTATGCTTAAAACATTCACATGGTCCGTTGACATGGGTCCTAGCGCCCAAACATCACACCGTGTTGGCAAAAACCAGTTTGGTGATGGCTACGCTCAAAAATTTAAGATAGGTATAAACAATAAAACAAAGAATTGGTCTGGCACAAAAAAGGGAGACTACCGAACAGTCATCAAGCCGATTATTGATTTTCTCGACGAGCATGAAGGCTACCTGCCTTTTCTGTGGACCGACCCTCACGGTGAGACTCGGCAATATACTTGCTCAGAATATCCTGTAGTCCAAACAAAGGGTAACCACTGGCAAATTACTCTTAATTTTGAGCAAAATCACAGCGTTTAACCCCTCTTAATCAATCAACCATACGCCCCGCAGCTATCAGCTCGGGGCTTTTTTTGGAGTAAATATAATGGCTATAAAATTACCCGACCCAGGCAACGGCATTCCCGAGCAAAAAACCGGCAATGACGAATGGACTAACATGCAGATTGTGCGCGAAAACTTTGCTGATAAGAGTAACGCAGCGAGCAGGCTTGTAGGCACTGCTGACGGACAAGTGCCACTTGCAGAAGATATAGCAAAACTAGCAGGCTCTCAAGTACATAGGGAATTAACATCAAGCCAGGCAGGTTCAACAGACTTCAATGATTATGTAGCGGGAGAAAGGGTATACAGCTCAACATTTGCCAAAAACGCGCCAAATGGTTCGCCAAGTTATGTATTTTTACAGACTATCTCGACACGGAATGCGAACAAAATGAACCGCCTCCAAGTAGTGACACCCGCGTTTGGTAGTACCGCCAATATGTGGTTAAGGGTGGCAACGGGCAACGCTGACTTATCTTGGAGTGCGTGGGCTAAAGTATATACTGACCAAAACACAACAAAAGAGGCGGGCACAGGCTACCTAGTGGCCTCAAGTCCTGTACTAAAAGTACAACACGACAGCTTCGAGAAAGTACACGAAGCCGAGCAATTAGATATTGAAGTGAAAAACATTAAAACAGGCGTCTATGAAATCACAGGCACGACAGGACTTCGAGAGAATGATGGCTGGAACCTAAAACCACCTAAAGATGTTAACGGGAACGTGTTATGTATTTGCGAAGCAACAGAGAGAAATGGAGTAATCACACTCAAAACTTACAAGAAAAAGTTTGATTTTGAGACTGTATCTATTGTCGCAGACTATGAGCAACCAACGGATATTCCCGAAGGTGCGGTTGTAATGCTTCGCTTTAACGACTTACCGCAGGAGCAACTAGATGAGCCGACTATCTAATGACCTCCAAAAACTATCAGTCTCGGGTCTCGTTACGCTTTACGAGTTAGACGCAACTCAATTGGGCGGTGATATTTACCGTTGGCATGGTCATATAAGTCATCAAGACTGGGTGTATATTTTTGAGCATGCAAGCAAAAATCAGTATGCCGATAAAAACAAATATACAAAGCCAATAGGTAAAGACGAAGTTCTTAAAAGAAATATAATCTGGCAGGGCAAGACGTTTACTCCAATGCCTATTAGCACCGATGGTCTTGAAGTGCGCGGGGATAGTAGGCCGTCATCACCATCACTAGCTGTTGCCAACATGATTGACGGCCAAGCTGGGGCAATAGGCATACTATGTGCTTACTTTAACGACTTTGTTGGAGCCAAGCTCAAGGTAATTCGTGTGCTCGCTAAATATCTTGATTCTGCTAATTTCGCGGACGGCAACCTCTCAGCTGACTCCACCCAGTTTAGCTTTCAAGATTGGGAAATCAATAAGAAGTTGCGCGAGTCGCTTAGCGAGAAATCAAGCGAAGTTGTCTTTGAGTTGAGCACACCGCTTACTGCGCAAAATCAAAAAATACCAGCTCGCACTATCACAAAATACTGTGATTGGTGCGTCAAAGGCAAATACCGAGGTGAGTCGTGCGGCTATACGGGCGCGGCTATGTTTACTGAAGACGGCAAGCCTACAGACAACCCCGCGCTTGATAAGTGCGGTGGCCTTATTAAAGACTGTAAGCTCCGATTTGGCGAGAATCAGCCACTAAGACATGGCGGGTTCGCATCGTCTCGTATCAGCTAAGGTGAATCATGAAACTGACTAAAAAAGCAAAAGACGCAATCATTGAGCATGCCAAGCAATGCTACCCGCGCGAATGCTGTGGCCTCATCATTAATCGTCAGTATGTACCATGCAACAATATTGCGAGTCGTGAAGAGGACTTTGTGATTGACCCGCGCGACCTGGTAGAAGCGGAAGCGCTGGGTAAAGTACAGGCAATTGTGCATAGCCATCCAGACGGCACTTGTCAGCCTTCTTTAGTTGACAATCAAAACATTGATAAGCACGGCGTTCCGTGGGTTATTGTCGCCTATCCTGAAATTGAATTTGGTATCTATTACGAGGGCGTCAAACAGGCACTAATCAACCGTCAGTATGTGCACGGTGAGCTTGACTGTTTTACTATCATCAAAGACTACTATGAGCGCGAGCTTGACATTAAGCTTGATGATTTTGAGAGAGTCGATAGATGGTGGGAAACGGCAGAGTCCAGTCTGTATCTTGATAACTATAAATCACAAGGGTTTGTACAAGTGGACGACTTACAGCGTCACGACATTATCTTATGTGCTGTGCAACCGACCAAGCAAGTAAACCACGCTTTAATATACTTGGGTGATGACGGCAGTCTAAAATCAGAAGATACCGAACCTTGCATTGGTGATCATATCATTTTGCATCATCCGTATGGCAGACGCTCAAAACGTGAGATTTATGGTAATGCCTGGCAAGGTCGTACAGCCTTAATTATTAGACATAAATCTTTAATAGGCGGGACTAACAATGCTCAAGAAGATTGAATTACATGGCGTATTGGCTGAAAAGTTTGGTAAGTTTTTCGAACTAGACGTAGCAACCCCGCGCGAAGCATGCGAAGCCTTAAGCTACCAAATACCAGGTTTTAGAAAGTTTATGAAGACCGCTCATGATAGCGGTCTTTTTTTTGCTGTGTATAACGATGACAACAATATTGGGCCTGAAGAGATTGAGCAACAAACAGGGGCGTCTGTCATTCGCATCGTTCCCAAGATTATCGGCTCAGGCGGCGACTCGTTGGGGATTTTGCAAGTGGTGGCAGGCGTAGCTCTTATTGGGCTAAGTTTTACGCCATTTGGCGCCCCTTTTTCAAGTGCATTGATGGGAGCAGGTGCAGGGTTATTGTTAGAGGGTGCAACAACGCTATTAATGCCCACACCCAAAATCGACCCGCGAGACCCTAGCGAAAATAAGCCAAATTACGGCTATGGCGGAGCAGTTACAAGCGTTAAATCCGGTAACTGCGTACCATTGCAATATGGGCGTGGCCGCATTGGCGGGCATCTACTAGGCGGTATGAGTGTAAGCGAGGACACATAATGCAATTAATCTATGGCTCTAAAGCCGGACAAAAAAAGCCCCATACCCCGCGTATATCTGACGATACTGTTGCGTCTATTACTAAGATTACGGCCCTTTATTTGCTTGGTGAGGGTGAAATCCGTGGTTTAGTGAACGGCTCAAAAAGCATTTACTTCGAAGACACACCGCTTGAAGATGACAATGGCCATCGTAACTTTGAAAACGTAGAGTGGGAAATTCGACACGGCACTGTTGATCAAACTCATATACCTGGTGTGCCTAGTGCCAGCACTGAAAGAGTGGTCAACACAGAGTTGCGCAGTAGTGTGCCATGGACTCGCCTAATAACTGATATCGAGTTATCTAGTATCAACGTCAATGTGTCGTGGCCACGGCTGTCAAAAATGGAAGACAATGGCGATGTAAACGGTACCACAGTAGATTACGCTATCGACGTACGTACAGATGGTGGTGCTTGGTTGACTATGGTCAGTAAATCACTTACTGCAAAGACATCTGGGCGCTATCAACGTACTCACAATATCCCGCTGCCGGATGCTAATAATAACTGGCAGGTACGTGTCCGTAAAATCACAGAAGATGGTGATAACGAGCGTCTATTTAATCAGATGCACATTGATAGCATTGCTGAGATTATTGACGCTAAATTATGCTATCCACACTCCGCTGTTATCAAGCTAACATGGGACTCCCGTGCATTTGGCAACACCCCAAAAGTATCGTTTGAGACGTATGGTCGTTATGTTAAGGTGCCTGTTAATTATGATGCAGAGACCCGAAAGAGCACTGGTATTTGGACTGGCGAATTCAAAGAGGCTTTTACAACCAATCCAGCTTGGATTTACTATGATCTAATCACAAATGATAGATATGGCCTAGGCAACAAATTAAAGCCATATATGATCCATAAATGGGCCATTGAGCATATCGCAAAAATCTGTGATGTCATGGTTGATGATGGTAAAGGTGGGCTAGAACCTCGCTATACCTGTAACTTATATCTACAGACGGCCGAAACAGCGTTTGACGTACTGCAACATATTGCCGGTATTTTCCGCGGTATGGCATTCTGGAATGGGTCGCAAATCATATTAGACGCAGATACCTATAAAGACTGTGATTATGTGATTACCCGTGCCAACGTTATAAATGGCGAGTTTGTTAAGACCGGTACAGCTGCAAACGAACGCCACACTATCGCAAAAGTCGGGTACTCGAACCCAGATAATAACTACGAAGTAGATTATGTCTTTGTCCGCAACGAGCGGGCTATCGCTGAGATTGGCATCAACATACTTGATTTATCAGCTATCGCTTGTACTAGCGAGGGTGAAGCGTACCGCTTTGGCTTAGCTGCTTTATTAACTGAGCAGAATCGAACACAAACCGTATCATTTACCATGGGTCTAGACGGTGCATTGCCAAGCGTCGGTGACCGTATTGATATTCCAGATATCATGTTCACTGGTCACAACACTGGTGGGCGTATATCTGGTGTTAATAAAGATCGTACTATCATTACTGTTGATAGAGACAATGTACCGGTGTCACCAGGCGACAAGTTGGTTGTTAACTTAGAATCTGGCAAAGCACAAACTCGCGAGATATTAAGCATCAATGGCCGAGAAATCACTGTCAGCAAGCCATTTGATGCCGTATCAAGCGAGAACGTGTGGGCAGTCAGTAGCGATGAACTACCAACTATGTCATTTATTGTGCTATCAGTACGTGCAAACGAGGACGGCACACAGTATAGCTACACAGCACTACAATACGATGCAACTCTGCAGCAGCAGATTGACAATGGCACTATTATTGAGAATAAGCCGCCGCTGCCACCGCTTATGTCAATGATCATTGACGCGCCACAGTCAATAACTCTATCTACTCGTCATCGCATTGAGCAAGCGCAAACTGTCACTACGCTTGTAATAACTTGGGAGCAAGTAAAAGATGCTGTTGCGTATGACGTGGAGTGGCGAAAAGATGATGGTGATTGGGTACCACTACCACGCACAGGTAATATTTCAGTGGAAGTTGATGGCGTGTACAGTGGCAATTATATTGCTCGCGTGCGTGCTGTCAGTGCGTTTGATGCTGTCTCGAAGCCTGCCACTTCTGCTTTAACAAAAGTTGAGGGCAAGGCTGGTAAGCCGCCAAGTTTGTTGTCATTAAAAGCCACCGGTACTTTATTTGGCATGGAGCTTAATTGGTCATTTGCAAAAGGCTCAGGTGACGCCGCTTACACAGAAATACAGGTAGCATCCGCGCCAGATACTAATGTGGCTCTACTTGGACAGTACAGCTATCCAACCAACAACGCCAAGCTTAACGGCTTACAAAACGGACTGGTGCAGTATTACCGTGGCCGCATTGTCGACAAACTAGGTTTTAAGGGTGACTGGAGTAACTGGGCTAGAGGCGAAGTGCTTAATGACTCAAGCCAAGTGCTAGATTTAATTGCCGGTGATATTGAGCAGTCGCATCTACATCAAGAGCTTAAGAGTAAGATTGATAAAATTAAAAGGATTGAGCCGCTTGAAAATATTGTAGGTGATGAAACCAAAGGCTTAGTCAAATCTATAGCCGATGAACGCAAAGCACGAATTGATGCAATCGGTACGTCTGCACTTGATAACAGCAAAAGCTTACATGAGCGTGCTGATGCATTAGCTGGTAGTATCAATGGTATAGTTGAGCATCAAGCAGAGGTTGATAATGAGTTAGAGAAGAGCTCAGAAAAACTTACTTATCTATCATCAGAGCTTGATTTTAGATACGCTGACAAAAACCGTTATGCGTCTAAGGCTCGTGGTACTGCTTGGACGTTTGCAAAAACAGTGGCACAGCAAGGCTATGTGTTATCTGAATTATCAAGAGGTGTGTCTGCAGAGCTTGATAATATGCGCTCAAGCTACACTGAGCAAATTACTACAAACGTCACTAAGACAGAAGCAGCTACTCGTCAGATAGAGAGCTTATCAGCTCAGATGACCGGCGGTTATAAGGGTGATGATTTAGGCGCATTATCAAAAGGCTTGTTGTATCAAGAACGCCAAGCACGTGCTTCAGACTTTAGCGCACTATCTGAGCAAATTAGTCTGCTTAGCGCGGGAGTTGGTGAACAGTTTGATCCATATCAAATATGGCATTTTGACAGTAATGCTGAGGGCTGGACGGGCGGCGTTTATAACAGTGGCTATCTCAATGCTCGTACTACTAAACTGCAAAGCCCAAGTCTTAATAAAACAGATGATGATGGCAATACTATAGCGCTTAACACCAGTGCTTATCATCACATCAAAATGCGCATCGAGAAAGTCGGGACGCCAACATGGTCTGGCTTAGTAGAGTGGAATGGCGGTAGTACAACGATTAAAGAGCCATCTATCGAAGAGGGCGTGGCTAACGTCAGCTTTGATTTGGGCTGGTCTGGCAATATCTCAAACTTTAGTATTAAAGTGGCTGAGACTGCAGATAACTTAAACTACTTTAAGGTCGACTGGATTGCTATTGGTCGCCCCAGTCCTGGCGCATCATCATCTGCTGTACTTGATATCAAACGTGCATTTAGTGATTATAAAATATCATCTAGCGAGCAAATACGCGATTTAACCAGCACAATCTTTGGTAAAGATGAGACCCCTCTCGCATCATCTATACGAGAGCAGTTAAGGGTGCTATCTCATGATAGTGGTACTTATGCTGACAGGCTTAATGTATTAGATTCCTGGTATAAGGGAGAAGATAAGACTTTAGCAGCAATTACTAAAGAGCAGGTCACAGGCTTTGTAAATGCTGACTTAGCAAATGCTAGACGAGTTACTGAGCTATCAGCTGAAATCGATTTTAGATATGCTGACAAAAATCGCTATGCTGATAAAAACCGCTCGATACAGCGCACCTTTGCTGTGTCAGTCGCCCAAGCTGACTACAATGCTAATTTACGTATTGATGACTTACAGTCTGAGTTTAATAGCAATAGCGCTCATATACAAAATGAGCTTGTTACGCTTGCCAATAAGGACTTAGCAATAGCTTCCGAACAAAGCAGGTTGTCAGCTAAAGTGGGTGAAAACAGTGCTGACATACTCGACTTAAAGCTAGTTGTTACAACGCCTGAAACCGGTCTTGCAGCTAAGTACAGTCAGCTTAGTACACAGCTTGGTAGTGTCACCCAGCAAGTAGGCACATTTGATAGTAAATTTGGCAACATTGGTGGACAGATAACGACAATCCAAAACGATGTAAAAGGTCAAAAAAACGCAATCGAAGTGGTGGCGAGTCTGGGCGATGCTGAGAAGTTAAAATACGAGATTGCAAAAGCTCGACTTGATAAAGATGTTGCTGTATTGACCACTAAGAAATCTGATTTAACATCGCTGATTGCTGAGTATGAAGCTAAAAAGTACGATTTACAGGTTAAAGCTAACCAAGCTCAAGCCGAAAACAACTTGGCATTAAAACAATCTTATCTAGATCAGATTGCTTTATTGGATAGTGCTATTACTGATGCTAATGCTCAAAAAGATGCGATTAACAACCAGATTAATCAGCTAAATCAGGAGAAAAAAGAGCTTGATAGCCTAAAACTGACTGAGAGCAAAATTAAAGCTCAATACTTTATCAAGATTGATGCAAACGGTAATTCAGGGGGTTATGGTTTACTACAAGATGAGGATGCTAGGCTAGATTTTGGCATTATCTCAAATAGATTCTGGATTACTTCCCCGGATAACAAGTCCAAAGTTAGACCCTTAGTCTATTATCCAAGCTCAACCACTATTAATGGCGTTACGGTACCAAGTGGTTTGTATTTGGACGGTAACTTGCTTGCCACAGGCACAATAACCGGCGATAAAATCAGAGCAAATACTGAAATTAACGCACCTGTTATAAAAGGCGGCCAAATTAATATCAATGATAAGTTTATTGTTGACAATCAAGGTAACGTCACTGCTAAGAATGGCACTTTCGAGGGCGATGTTAGACTAAAGAATGGTCAGGTTGATACGTTACATATTGCAGGCAATGCAATCACAACGTCTAGGGTTCAATACATTGAAGAATCTACAACCGCAGTGGGGACAGCCCCTATAGAGATTGCCAGTCTGACTATCGACAGTGCAGGGGGTAGTGTCTCTGTGGGTTGTAATTTTGAGAGTATATCTTTGAGAAATATTACTTGGGGTGAGCCATTTGATGCAAATGATAAAGTTACTATGAAAATATATAGGCAAGGTAGGTCAACCCCTTTACGCACCATAGTCCTTGGTGCTCAGTCCGAAGTTAGTGGGGGTAGGTGGGTTGATCGACCAAACAACAACCCCTCTTATTGGGAACCCTCTTGGAGATATTACCTAAGTTACAAATTTGCCACCATTGCTAACTTTATTGACTACCCTCCTGCTGGTGAGGTCAGGTACTACATTACAGCACAGTCGGCTAAACAAGGTCGTGAGCTACATATTGCAGGACGTAGTTTAACTTTATTTGGAGCAAAGCGATGAATACAATTCTATACATCTACGAGAAAAGTACGGGAAAGTTGAAATATCAAGACGCTGGGGATGTTACCTATATCCTAAAAGATATACCAGAAGATTGCGATTTTACGCTTACCCCATATCCGTTTGATGGTGTAGGCTACAGATGGAATGGCTTAGAATGGGTCGAAGTCGAAACTGAGTAACAACCACCTTAACCGGTGGTTTTTTTATATCTAAAACAAGGGGGCGATATGCTCAAAAAGATTTTAAGCTGCGGCATTTGCATCAAAAAACAAATGCTGTGGCTGTTAGCTGCATTGCTGCTACTGATGACGGCGGCGGTAGCAAGCTCGGGAAAACCTCCAGACACTGTAACTTTAAATAATTACGGTGTAGGAGTGCCATTTCTCAAGTCATGGTTGCCTATCTGGATTTTTGCGGCGGCCGGTGGTGCAGGGTCGCTATTCTTTAAGATTAAAGCGATTGATGAGCATTTTCGCTTTTTAATGATTGCTAAGCCGTTTTTGGGTCTATTCGGGGCTTTGTCACTGTGTCTTGTGCTAGCGTCAGCCGCTGAGCCGCAGCCGCCAATTATGTCAGCTTATGCGTTTGTGGCTGCTTTATTGTCAGCACCGATTTTGCAAGCATTGTTAGCTGTTGCGTCACTGCCACGCAATCAAGCTGAGCTGTTTAATACTATCAACCCGTTTAAGTTTAAGGTTGTAGTAGATGACAAGGAGGGTCGAGATGACAAGTCTTAATTTTAATCTAAGCGCTGTTATGTGTATGTTAGCAGCCGCTTACGGATTTTATATCTTAATCAAGCATCTGCACATCGCTAAGCACAACATGCGAACAGTGGCTTGCGATGCTCTGCCAGTCATCTTAGGCACGCTTTCGTGGTCAACCGCAGCACTGATATTTTTAGAAATGCCAGTAACGTACAGCTCGCCGATTGAGCTGCAAAGGGTGTTTATGGTTATAACTTGGTGTTGGTTGATTAGCAGATACCGACGATGCAAAACTAAACGATTACGCCCGCGCAACTAGCGGGTTTTTTATATATAAAGGATTTAAAAATGAGCAAATTTAATGAGTTTTTTGATAGATTAATGCAGCACGAAGGCGGTTATGTTAACCACCCTAATGATCCGGGTGGCGAAACAATGTGGGGTGTAACTAAGCGAGTTGCACAGGCGCATGGGTATTATGGGCCTATGCGACAATTACCAAAAAGTAAAGCCAGGGAGATAGCAACGACATCATACTGGTTAGCAGTTAGAGGTGATGATTTACCACCGGCTGTGGCTTGGCAGTTAGTGGATGCAGCATACAACCATGGGAACCGTAATGCGGTTAAGTTTTTACAACGTGCTGTTGGTGTGAATGATGACGGTATTATTGGGCCGCGTACACTTGCTGCTGTTAATAGCAAAGATAAAAACGATGTTATCTTGCTATTCAATGCTGAGCGCTTAGAGTTTTATACAAGACTTAGAACATGGGCCACTTTTGGTCGTGGCTGGGCTAGACGTATTGTTGGTAATCTTAAGTATGCTGCCAAAGATAATTAGAATGACATGCTTTTAAGTAAAATCACGTCAAAATCCTGTCATAAAAAAAGCCCCTCTGTTGAGGGGCTTGATTTTATTACTAATATTTGGTGGAGATGGCGGGAGTTGAACCCGCGTCCGCCAGCACTACGCTCATGAATCTACATGTTTAGGGTCTGTCTTTGGCTTTAACCCGCACCGAACCGACAGTCAGGTTGGATAGGGCGATCCTTTAAGTTTGAACCCAAACAACTAAGGCAGTTGTTTGAGCGAACCCATATGCGTGCGCTTCAACTCGTCTAACCCACTATGGGTAAAGGGCAGAGGAGTAAGCAGGGTTTAAGCTGCTAGAGCGTAAGTTTCGTCGTTTGCGACTATAACAATATATGTTTGATTTACGAGAGGACATATACTCTCGACATGCATCATTGAGTTTCATCACCAGCGTCGAAGCCAGAACATCCCCAATGGAACGAGACATTATATAACTAAATTCAGATTAGCACAAGATTACCTTGGCAAATCTTACATAACGTAACATATTGATAAATTTAGCTAAATAAGTTGTTTTGATCATAAAAAAAGTCAGCCGAAGCTGACTTTTTTAACAACTAAACTGTTGTAGGGCAGTAATTACTCTGCGTCTTCTTCAGTTTCTTGCTGTTGTGCAGCTTCTACATCACCATCTTCAGAAAGAATAGTAACTAAGATGCTAGCAAAGATGTCGTGGTGAAGTTGGATGTCAACGTTGTATTCACCAACCTGACGTAAAGTACCTTCAGGTAACTTAACTTCAGAACGGTCAACTTCAAGGCCAGACTTGGTTAGAGCATCAGCGATATCGCGAGTACCGATAGAACCGAATAGCTTACCGTCTTCACCAGATTTAGCGCGCATGATAACGTTAACGTCAGTTAAAGCGTCAGCACGTTTTTGTGCAGCGGCTAATTCTTCAGCTTCGATAGCTTCAAGTTCAGCACGACGAGCTTCAAATTTCTCAACGTTAGCTGGAGTAGCTGGTAAAGCTTTACCTTGAGGGATTAAGTAGTTACGACCGTAACCTGATTTTACATCGACAGTTTCGCCAAGTTTACCAAGGTTGACGATACGCTGTAATAAAATAACTTGCATGAGTCACTCCTAAGTTGGCTTACTGATGATTGTCAGTGTATGGTAGCAATGCTAAGTAACGAGCTTGTTTGATAGCAGTTGCTAATTGACGCTGATATTTGTTAGACGTACCAGTGATACGGCTTGGAACAATTTTACCATTGTCACTGATGTATTGTTTTAGTAGCTCAACATCTTTATAGTCAATGTGAGTGATACCTTCAGCGGTAAAACGGCAAAATTTGCGACGGCGATAAAAACGTGCCATGGATCTTCTCCTTAAATGAGCTTAAATTATTCGTCAGAATCGTCGTTAGACTCATCATCCTGATCGTTGTCTGAGTTTTCGCTACGTGGAGCTTTACGGGCACGCTTCTCATCAGCACTTTTCGCTAATTGTGAAGGCTCAGTAATAGCGTCGTCACGACGAACAACTAGGCTACGGATGATAGCGTCGTTATAACGGAATAGCTCTTCAAGCTCTTCTAGAGTTGCACCATCACACTCAATGTTGAATAAAACATAGTGTGCTTTATGGATTTTGTTGATTGGGTAAGCCAATTGACGACGGCCCCAGTCTTCCAGACGATGAACCATACCATTGTTGTCTTGAACTAATTTGATATATCGCTCAACCATTCCGACTACTTGGTCGCTTTGGTCAGGGTGTACGATAAGCACCACTTCGTAATGTCTCATTTAGGACTCCTTACGGATTAGTAGCCATTGACCCCATGTCAACAGCAAGGAGATTTATAGCAGATACTTAGTACTTATTTTAGTTAATTAGTTAAATAAGGGGTATCTACATTGAAATAAATTGGTGTTACTATTTACAAGCTAACAATAAATTTACTAATTGCTATAAAGCGCCGGATTATAACAGTTAATCCTTTTTTTAACAAGCTTTGTATCAAATGATTTCAATACTCAATATCTGATTGAGACTCGCCTAAAAAATGTTTACAGTAACCTGCTGACAACATCTTCAATATTTTATCACCAGTCGCCGTAAAACCACCCACTTCAGGGAGTGGATATAAGGCGACACACACTGTCGTAAGAAGTCGTTAAAGGGTTGTAAGCTAAAATTAATCTTGCCATACTAAGCATATGAAAACCCTCAAGCTACGCATTAAAGACAAACACATAAAAGAGCTGAATCAGCTAAGCGGTTCAGTGAACTTTGTGTGGAACTATATTAATGCACTTTGCTTTGAGCATCTAAAACGTACCGGTAAGTACTTTTCAGCCTATGATTTAAACCAGTACACCAAAGGTAGCGGTGAATATTTAGGATTACACAGTCAGACCTTACAGACTATCAATGAGACACACGCTAAATCACGTAAACAATTTAAAAAAGCCAAGCTTAGCTGGCGCAGCAACCGTCCTGATGCCAAACGTAAATCACTGGGTTGGATACCTTTTAAAAAATCTGCTATCAAGTATTTGCAAACAAGACAGACAGGTAAGAAGGCACTTAAATCAACCCTACAGCTATCGCTATCTAAAGGT
>NZ_FUGD01000038.1 GCF_900162815.1 Psychrobacter pasteurii
AGTAATACACGCATACCAACGATTACGACTGTCTTGTACTATCTCAAGCGTGTTGATTTGATATAGGCTTAGGTTGTAGCTATCGAATACATCTATGATGAGCTTTTGACCTTTAGAAAGTGATAGCTGAATTGTTGATTTAAGTGCTTTTTTGCCTGTTTGTCTTGTGCTTAGGTATTTGATAGCCGATTTCTTAAAAGGTATCCAACCCAGTGACTTTCGTTTGGCATCAGGTCTATTAGTTCGCCAATGAAGTTTGGTTTTTTTAAACTGCTTACGCGCCTTGGTATGAGTTTCATTGATGGCTTGCAGTGTTTGACTGGGTAATCCTAAATACTCACCGCTTCCTTTAGTGTACTCACTTAGATCATAAGCACTAAAAAACTTACCAGTACGCTTTAAATGCTCAAAGCACAGCGCATTGACATAGTTCCACACAAAGCTCACCGAACCGCTTATGCGATTAAGTTGGTCTGTGTGCTTGTCTTTAATGCGTAGCTTGAGTGTTTTCATATACTTAGTATGGCGAGGTTAATTTTAACTTACAACCTTTTAAACACTACTCACGACAATATGTGTCGCCTTATATCCACCCCCTGAAGTGGGTGGTTTTACGGCGACCGGTGATAAAGTTTTGCAGACCAATTACCCTGTGTGTTTTATGTGCTAAATTAACCTCTTTTTATTTTTTCATTAAGCTGAGAGCCTCTCATGAACTATTTCCAGAAAAATAAAATCAAAACCATCGAATCGGTGTTAACTGTCGTTGGTGGTGACGTGGTTTATGGTGCAGGCGAATACAATAAGCTAAACCCACAGCTACCTGCGTTATCCCAAGCTCGTCTCCAATGAAGCACTATGGCGGTTATCAAAACCCATCGAAACCTGCTGCGAAGCAGTAATTAGGTAGGCTTATAGGATTATCTTATATAAAGAGTCGGTCTGGAAATCAGGCCGGCTTTTTTATTACCGTGTTTAGTAACAGCCACTTAACCTGATATCAACTATAGGAGATTCATCATGATTGACGCTTTAATGCACTCTATTGACGTGATTGCTCGCATTGTGGAGTTTGCAGGGGTCATGATTATGTTCTTAGGCGTGCTGTTTGCCTTTATAAGGGCACTGATGGCCTCTTCTAAGTTTAGCCATGATACTTATCTTAGAATCCGCCAACATGTGGGTAAGTCTATTCTGCTTGGGCTAGAAGTACTGATTGCCGCCGATATTATGACCACAGTAGTCACCGAACCGACGCTGCGTAGTGTGTTGGTACTTGGGTTAATTGTGTTAATCCATACTTTCCTGAGCCTATCACTACAAGTGGAGCTTGAGGGTCGTTTTCCTTGGCAGAAAAAAGAAACTTCAGCCTCTGAGGATTAGGTTTTCTAATAAGCTGCTTAGGAGTACAGTTGTTACGATTTCACCACGATATGACACCATCTTGGTCTTAATAACTTCCTGAATATTTGTTATGTTAGTAACAATGATAAAGTGTATCAAGGAAGTTTGTCATATTCCCCAATAGCTGTTGTAACAAGCCACCCGGGGATTTCTCTTCAAGGAAAAGCTCACGTTATTCACTGATAAGTGAAGTCTCTCGCTAATAAGACAGGATTTATTGTGAATACATTGTCAGCCCCCTAAATTAATAATAACTTTAAAAAAATAAGTTAATAAATAGAAAAGGAAGCCACTATGAGCGATATTTTTAACGTCAAAGACAGTTTAACCGTCGATAGCAAAGCGCATGCTTATTACAGCCTGCCAAAACTTGCCGAAAAATACCCAAATATTAATAAACTCCCTTACAGCATGAAGATTGTGCTAGAGAACCTGCTGCGTAATGAAGATAGCGGTCAATCTGTGGGCAAAAACCACATTGAAGCCGTTGCTAACTGGGATGCCGGTGCCCAGGCTTCTAAAGAAATCGCCTTCATGCCAGCCCGTGTTGTCCTACAAGATTTCACAGGGGTACCCTCTGTTGTTGATTTAGCTGCCATGCGTGATGCGGTAGTGAAGTTGGGCGGTGATGCCAAGCAGATTAACCCCTTTATTCCAAGTGAATTGGTCGTTGACCACTCGGTACAGGTCGACACGTATGGCCGTGAAGATTCACTGGATTTAAACGAGAAAATTGAATTTAAACGCAATAATGAGCGCTATGAATTCCTGCACTGGGGTAAGCACGCTTTTGAAAACTTCGTTGTTGTTCCCCCTGCGACTGGTATTGTTCACCAAGTAAACTTAGAGTACCTAGCCCGCGTTGTTATGGCCAGTGAGCAAAACGGTGAGCTAACCGCGTATCCAGACACCGTATTCGGTACGGACAGCCACACCACGATGATTAACGGTATTGGTGTACTTGGTTGGGGTGTGGGCGGTATTGAGGCTGAAGCCGCTATGCTGGGTCAGCCATCATCGATGTTGATTCCACAAGTGGTTGGTTTCGAGATGACCGGTAAGCTGCAAGAAGGCGTTACTGCGACCGACCTTGTGCTGCGTGTGGTAGAGATGCTACGTGCCCATGGTGTGGTTGGTAAATTCGTAGAATTCTACGGCGAAGGCCTGCACAGTATGCCACTGGCAGACCGTGCAACCATCGCTAACATGTCGCCTGAATATGGGGCAACTTGTGGTATTTTCCCAATTGACCAAATGGCAATCGATTATCTACGCCTATCAGGCCGTGATGAGGCACAGATTGAACTGGTTGAAAAGTATGCTAAAGCCCAAGGTATGTGGCACGACGCCGACACACCTGCTGCGACTTACTCAAGCAATCTACATCTAGATTTATCAACTGTACAACCTGCTCTAGCCGGTCCTAACTTACCACAGCAGCGTATTAACCTGTCGGATATGCACGAAAAATTTGGCGAAACGCTAAAAACGATGACCAAAGACCGTAAGTCTGAAGTCGACGGCAAGGTGCGCTTTGATGAAGAAGGCGGTAAGCAAGAACAAGCCGATCGCCTAGCAGCCAAACCAAACCCATTCTGTGCAGATGGCACCACCTCTTGCACCATCCGCATTGAAGACGAAGAGCACGAACTGCATGATGGTTCAGTAGTTATTGCAGCCATTACCTCGTGTACCAACACCTCAAACCCTGCGGTTATGATTGGTGCCGGTCTGGTTGCACGAAATGCTGCCGCACGAGGCTTAACTGCCAAACCTTGGGTGAAAACCTCACTGGCTCCAGGCTCTAAGGTAGTCACTGACTATCTAGAGAAAACCAAACTGATGGATGAGCTTGAGAAAACTGGCTTCTATCTGGTTGGTTATGGTTGTACTACCTGTATTGGTAACTCAGGTCCTCTACTAGACTCTATTGAGACAGCTATTGAGGACAACGATCTGGTTGCAGCCGCGGTATTGTCTGGTAACCGTAACTTTGAAGGCCGTATTCACTCACACGTGAAAGCCAGCTACTTAGCATCGCCACCTTTGGTTGTTGCCTATGCGCTAGCCGGTACAGTGAATATCGACTTAACCAAAGACCCAATCGGCCAAGACTTAGACGGTAAAGATGTGTTCTTAAAAGACATCTGGCCAACCTCACAAGAGATTAATGAGCTGATTGCCAATAACATCGATGCCGAGATGTTCCGTAAGAACTATGGCGAAGTGTTTGACGGTAGTAAAGCGTGGAACGCCATTAGCTCAGCAGACAGCCAGTTGTATCCATGGGATGAAGCATCAACATACATCAAGAACCCACCGTTCTTTGATGGCATGACTATGGAACCAGAAGGCATTAAAGACATCGAAAACGCACGTATTTTAGGTCTATTTGGTGACTCAATCACCACTGACCACATCTCACCAGCCGGTAACATCGATCCAGAATCTCCAGCCGGTAAATACTTGCAAGAGCGCGGTGTGCTAGAAGCTGACTTTAACAGCTATGGCTCACGCCGTGGTAACGATGCGATTATGACCCGCGGTACCTTTGCCAACATCCGTATTAAAAACAAAATGATGGCTGGCAAAGAAGGTGGCTACACTTACTACTTCAGTGGTGATAAAGCGACCTTACAAGATGGTGAAGAAATGGCCATCTATGATGCAGCAATGAAGTACAAAGAAGACAATCGTCCATTGGTTGTCCTAGGTGGTGAAGAGTATGGTTCAGGCTCGAGCCGTGACTGGGCTGCTAAAGGTACTATCTTGCTTGGTGTTAAAGCGGTTCTAACCAGCTCGTTTGAGCGTATTCACCGCTCTAACCTAGTGGGTATGGGTGTACTGCCGTTAACCTTCAAAAAAGGTGAAAATGCGGATACGTATAACCTAGATGGTTCAGAAGTGTTAAGTATCACAGGCCTAAATAATGGCGAAAGCGAAACCGCTACTGTAACCGCCACACGCGCTGATGGTAGCACTGAAAGCTTTGAAGTGAATGTGATGCTACAGACGCCAAAAGAGCGTGAATATGTGCGTCATGGCGGCGTATTACACTATGTGTTACGTCAGCTTGCTGCAGAGAATGTGGCATAACGCCTGACTCTATCAGTGCGTTATAAAGCGTTGTTTTATAACATAAAAAAAAGCCCAACCAATAGGTTGGGCTTTTTTTATTGTGCCTGTTTTTAATCATTGATAACTTATAACAGCTAGTCTTAAACGATTAAGCGGCTAAGAACTCGTCTATCAAATCAAACAACACATCTATCTCTTCGACAGTATTATAGTGCAGACAGCCAGCACGAATCACACCGCCGTCCTCCATAATATCCAGCTGCTCACATAAGCCCTGTGCGTAGAAGTTACCAGCACCAACGCCCACCACTCGCTCTGCACAGAAATCTGCAAACTCCGCTGTGGTTCCCTTAGGCAGTCTAAACGCAAACGTTGGACTACGCCCCTCTATGTTCTTTTTACCATATAGAGTTACACCTTCTATCGCTTTTAGCTTATCTAGGAAGTGTGCAGATAAGGTTTTTTCATAGGCTTTGATATTATCAAAAGCAGACTCTAGACGCGCTCGTAAATTACTATCGGCTGACTCTTGGCCCGATAAAGACGCTAAGTATTCAATGGCTGCGATCATGCCTGCCAAGCCTTCAAAGTTCTGAGTGCCCTGCTCCCAGCGATTTGGTGCCACTTCAGTAGCCGGCCCTACTTTATAAGGGGTTAACCCTTCTAGATGCTCAGTCTTAGCATAAATGGCTGCCACGTGAGGTCCAGTGAATTTATAAGCCGACAATACCAAAAAGTCACAATCCAAGCTTTGAACATCAATGCTAAAGTGAGGCGCGTAATGCACGGCATCAATAAAGGTCAACGCCCCTACGGACTTTGCCATCTCTACAATACGCTTGGCATCAAGCACGCTACCTAAGGTATTAGACGCATAAGTGAATGCAATTAGTTTGGTATTTTTATTAATTTTGCTTGCCAGCTCATCGTAATCAATCTCAAAGGTTTGCTCATCAACCGCAATTTGATGCACGATGACACCTTTGTCTTTGGCAATGTGCTTCCACGATGAGACGTTTGAGTAGTGATCAGCGGCAGTCACGATAATCTCATCACCGGCCTGCCAATCCCGGCCAATGGAGCGGCTAAAGTTAAACATCAGCATCGTCGCTGTCGCACCAAACACGATATTATCTGCCGATGGGGCATTTACCAGCGCTGCTACCGACTCACGAGCCTGCTGCATTACCTCGGTGGTCTTAACTCCAGAGAAGAAGTTAGAGCCTAAATTGGCATTATAAAAGGCGAAGTAATCACGCAATGCCTTAAGGGTTGTTTCAGTGGTTTGTGAGCCACCTGGTCCATCAAAGAAGATGGGGGTTTTACCATTTACGCTTTGATTAAGCGCAGGAAACTGTTGGCGAATGGCCTTAATATTAAGTGGCATAAAAAATCCTTACCAAGCATTTAATAGGCTAATATCCGTCATATAAGACGCTTAAATCAGCAGTATGAGTTTTGTGCCTGACAGCAGTACCATCAGGCATTTAGCTTGTTTGAGCTCTATGAATAGCGATTGATTTAAACCGCTATTTAATCTTGTCACCGGTGATGACAAACATATCAAAATAGCCGGTATTATCATTCGCCTTTACATCATTGGCACTGTGCCAAAACAGCGCATCGTTTAACACCACAAATTCACCATCTGTAAATACGTGATCCAGCATCGGCTTGCTGTCTTGTGTCTCATGCACGTACAACTCACCGCCACTTAAGTTTTCATAATTGACGAAGAACATGCCAATGCGATTAAAGCCATCTTGATGCACCCCTTCTGGCGCAATCGAAATGGTTTGATTCGGTTTTGCACGCATACGCAGCTGATGCACTTCAACCTCTGTATCGACAGGAAGCTCTGCATTGGTATAAAACTGAGAAAACATCTCTTGGAACGCCTCACTCTCATAGCAAGAGGCTTCGATGTCCTCATATTCACGCACGATGTCGCCCTGAAACTTATTCAGTTCGCTAGATTGCTTAAAAGGACGGTAAGGTAGCTTGTTTACTTTGTTGCCGCTGAAAGTGAAAGCACTATAACGGCGCAAACGATAATCACCATCCTTGTACTCGTTTTCAGGAATATTCAAAAAAGAAGGGGCCAACTGCTTAACGTTGGTTTCAGAGAGTTTGCCAAGCTTTAAATAAAATGGAGTGGTCATAATCATCCTTGTCATAACTAATAGTTTGATTGATTATAATTAAAAAGAAACAATAATGCCAATATCAAAAATAAACGGATAATTCTGCCAAAATAAGGCATAAAAAAACCCAGCCAAACCAGAGTTTTAGCTGGGTTTTTAGACAATCTAAGTTGACTTATCGCCTGCTTAACGGCCGGTCCAAACCGCCTGTCGCTTCTCAATAAAAGCGTCAATGCCTTCCGCCACATCATCCGCCATCATATTCTCCACCATCACTTGACTGGCATAATCATAAGCGTCCGGTAAGCTCAAACCCAGCTGGTTATAAAACATCTGCTTGCCGGTGGCTGTGGCTACAGGAGACTTGCTGATTATGGCGTCAATTAATGTCTGCAGGGTATTGTCTAACTCTTCAGGCGCTGCCACCCGATTAATCAACCCTTGGGCAGCTGCTGTCTCAGCATCGATAAATTCACCGGTGATGAGCATTTCAAAAGCCTGTTTCGGTGACAGATTGCGGCTAACCGCGACAGCAGGTGTGGAGCAAAACAGACCCACATTAATACCTGATGTCGCAAACTTTGCTGTACTCGAAGCCACCGCTAAATCACACGAGGCCACCAGCTGACACCCGGCTGCCGTAGCAATGCCTTGTACTTTAGCAATGACAACTTGCGGCATGCGATTTAGGGTAAGCATCATTTGGCTACACTGGTTAAACAGCGCTTGATGAAACGCTCTATCAGAGTGAGCTCGCATCTCTTTGAGGTTATGGCCGGCACAAAAAGCTTTGCCTTCTGCGGCAATCACCACCACTCGAATGGTTTGATCTTCTGCAATGGCATCTAATTCTTTTTGCAGGGCAGAAAGCAGTGACACCGATAAGGCATTGAATTGCTTAGGATTGTTAAGAGTTAGGGTTACAACGCCTCTGTTATCCCTGCTGTCTTGCCGGATAACCAATGGCTCATGTTCTGTAACGACTGAGGTGTCTTTTTGGGTTGAGGCTAGCTGTTTCATATATCATCCTTGATACACTTTTAAAAAAATTTCCTATAAGATAAAACTTCTATTTTTACCGACTTACTGCTAAAGGCATTACTAAAAATAAAGGCACTACTAAAAAGCTGACTATGATTTGTCAAACACCGAGGTCCAGCGGTTCACGGCATACAGTACATACGGCCAAAAGCAGGTATTGATAATATCATGGATACTCAGCCGTAAGTGATCGCCAGTAATATGCGGGTAGCTGTGGCTCAGGTCTAAATACTCACCCAAAAATGCAAAGAAAGTCGCCACCAATAGCGCAATATTAAGCCGCGTTACGTGACGTTGCACCAAGGGCCGTGTCACAAGTAGGCTAAATAAAAACACGCCTATCCCCACATAGATATGCAGAGAGTCTCGGTCTAGACCCGTAAAATCAGTAACATATATTTTAAATTGTTGAAACCCAACCACTGTATTATCCAATATCTCGACGATTAACTTTGACTGCTTATTCTGCCTCATAACTGCCCAATTTTTAGACAGTTATTCGTTCGATGACAGAAATTAAGTAGATTAGTATAGGATAGCCCAAAAAAATATGGGTTATGATTTGTTGGGGTTTTCTATATGGATTAAGGCTTAAATATTCCACTCAACAAAGTTTTTTAGCAATTGTAGGCCGTCTTTATGGCTTTTTTCAGGGTGGAACTGAGTCGCAAAAAGATTGTCTTTTAACACACTGGCACAAAATGGCTGACCATAATCGCAGACAGCAGCAACGACAGACTCATCTTCTGGCGCACAATAATAACTGTGGACGAAATAAAAGTGAGCATTTTCATTAATACTCTGCCAAAGCGGGTGGCTACGATCCATGCCAGAGATGGTATTCCAGCCCATATGAGGAATCTTAATGTTGGCGCCCTGCTCATCAGTCCAACTCGGCTCAAACTGGGTCACCTGACCTTTGATAATATCTAGGCACTTAGTACGTTCAAACTCAAGCGACTCGGTAAACAGCGCCTGCATACCCACACAAATGGCCATGACCGGTTTATTAAATACCGCTTCTTGAACGGCTTCATCAATACCCTGCTCATGCATTTGAGCCATACAATCGCGCATCGCCCCTACCCCTGGGAATACGATTTTATCTGCCGCACGAATGATTTTGGGATCATTGGTAATAGACACCTCAGCCCCCACTGCAGATAATGCCTTACTGGCAGAATGCAGGTTGCCCATGCCGTAGTCTAGAAGTGCGATTTTGGTCATAATTGGTCTCTTTTGCTTATTGGTCTTTATTACTTGACTTCCTCCCCTCGCTAAACCGAGGAGATTCCTACAGCTAGACGGTCAAGCCCGACCGCAAGGATGTTCTTAGCAGCATTGATATCTCTATCATGCCATGTGCCACACTCAGCACAAGCCCATCCTCTTATTCGCAAGCCTGCTCTACCTTTTGG
>NZ_FUGD01000102.1 GCF_900162815.1 Psychrobacter pasteurii
CAGACAAAGAAAACGGTATATCAGTTAAAACATGGCTTGCTGGATGACTATCTCTGCGAGCAGTTGCGCTCGCCTAGACTGATTGTTGCGTAAGTCCTATAGTTGTAAATGAGCGTGATTTAACATCACCAACCACAATTAAGGCATTATCTTTAACAAGCTTGGTGGTGAATTTATGAATTAAGTCCAATCTTGTATTTTTAATTTTGGCGTGGATTGCTTTGACACATTTTTTATTCTTAGCACGCTGGGCTACTGCTAATTTATTCGCCCACTTTTGCGTTTGCTTAATAATTAGCTTGGTACCATTTGAGGTAGTAGCAGACTCTTTTAGGCCTAAATCAATACCCACGCTGCCCTTACCACTTACTTGCTTAGGAAAGTCTTTAACGGTGATACACGCATACCAACGATTACGACTGTCTTGTACTATCTCAAGCGTGTTGATTTGATATAGGCTTAGGTTGTAGCTATCGAATACATCGATGAGGAGCTTTTGACCTTTAGAAAGTGATAGCTTAATTTTTGATTTAAGTGCTTTTTTGCCTGTTTTTCTGCTATGTAGATACTTGATAGCAGACTTTTTAAAAGGTATCCAGCCCAGTGTTTTGCGTTTGGCATCAGGACGATTGGTACGCCAGTTAAGTTTGGCTTTTTTAAATTGTTTTCGGGCCTTGGCGTGAGTCTCATTGATAGCTTGCAGTGTTTGGCTATGCAGTCTCAATAACTCACCGCTACCTTTGGTGTACTGGTTTAAATCATAGGCTGAAAAGTACTTACCGGTACGTTTTAGATGCTCAAAGCAAAGTGCATTAACATAGTTCCACACGAAGTTCACTGAACCGCTTAGACGATTCAGCTCTTTTATGTGTTTGTCTTTAATGCGTAGCTTGAGTGTTTTCATATGCTTAGTATCGCAAGATTAATTTTAGCTTACAACCCTTTAACGACTTCTTACGACAGTGTGTGTCACCTTATATCCACCCCCTGAAGTGGGTGGTTTTACGGCGACTGGTGATAAAAAGGGATACAAAAATTAAAACCGCTGGGTTCAACAGCGTTTAAACCCAGCTATTATACCAATTATCCATGGGTTAATGCGGCGTTATAATGGTGCACAATATGATCTTCGATAACCGTTTGGATGAAGTAATAACTGTGGTCAAAGCCGGCATGATATCTGAGCGTTAAAGGCTGCTCAACTTTTTGACAGGCTTGTTGTAGCGCTTCAGGACGTAAGTAGCCGTCAATATAGAAGTTATCGGCCGCTCCTTGGTCAACCAAAATTAACGGATACTGCTTGCCTGCTTCTTCTACCACTTTTGCGGCATCAAACTGCGACCACGGCATCTCTTGCTCCGTCTGCTCACCAAAGTACTCACTAAATGCTGCCTTACCCCAATCCGACTCACTAGCGACACAAACTGGAGCAATGGCTGAGACGCTGATAAATTTGCTTGGGTACTTAAAGCCAAACATAATCGCACCATGACCGCCCATAGAGTGGCCGGTGATACCCACGCTACTAATCGCAAATTGACTACGAATCAAATCATAGAACTCATCTGCAATATAGCTGTGCATCTTAAAGCTCTCAGCCCAAGGCTGCTCAGTGGCATCCACATAATAGCTTGCTCCTTGACCCACGAAATAACGCTCGTCATTAGCAATATTATCGCCTTTAGGAGACGTATCTGGGGCAATAAAGATCATGCCAAGCTCGCTACATTTTTGTTGGAAGTGAGCTTTGTGTGTAACGTTATCTGGGCTACAAGTTAGACCTGATAAATACAATATCGCTGGGCAAGTCTTACCAGCAACCGCTTCATCTGGTAAATAAATGCTAAAACTCATCTCTGAATTAGTCACTGAAGACTGATGGGTGTAATAACGTTGTTCGCCATTGAAGCAGCGATTGTTACTGATCAAGGTTAACTGAGTCATATCATCATCCTAATTTTCTATTGTTTATTTTTACGGGGTTATTCATTAAAGTATAAGAGGATTCTATCATAGTCCCCCGCTTTTGAAAGTAAGGGCTAGTAACCGAGTCAGAACTTCAAAGAGTCCTAACTGCCGAGCTTATAAAATCATGTTTTTGAATAAATAACTTAACCTTAAGATCATTAAATCTTTGTTAGACTGATAGAGACTAAAGCCATAATACGATAATAAATAATAGAGGTGTAATATGAGTAAAACTGTCCATACTGAAGCTCAGCGCGTTTTAGATTTTTGGTTTGATCCTGATAATCAGCCTTACTGGTTTGAAAAAAGCGAGGCATTTGATGACAAGATTAGAGACAACTTTTGGTCTACTTTATTGGCAGCCAAAGCAGGAGAATGTGCGCACTGGCGTGAGACAGCACAAGGCGCTTTAGCTGAAATTATAGTCCTTGATCAGTTCTCTCGTAACTTATTTCGCAATTCTGCTGACGCTTTTGCCCAAGATGGTATGGCGCTGGTTTTAGCGCAGGAGTTGGTAAAGCGTGAGGACTATACCAATATTGTTTTAGATCATAGAAAATTTGCCCTCATGCCTTACATGCACTCTGAATCTGCGCTTATTCATGATCAAGGCTTGCCCTTATTCGAAGCATTAAATGACGAATATACTTTAAGCTTTGAGGTGAGACACAAAGAAATCATTGATAGATTTGGGCGTTATCCACATCGCAATGATGTGCTTGATATCGCAATGATGTGCTTGATCGAGAGTCAACCGCCGAGGAGCTTGCGTTTTTAAAGCAGCCTAATTCTTCTTTTTAAGGTATTTTCCTAATCCATTAAAAAAAGGGTTAAACAGGATTAACCCTCTAGCAAAGCCCAATCCTTTTAGGTTGGGCTTTTTTTAAACAGCAAAAACAATGAATGAAAAAGAGTGCAACTTACAAAGTTTAGACTACAGCTTTTAGCTCTTCTACCATAGCCTCGACAATCTTAAACTTTTGAATTTTTCCGGTCACTGTCATTGGATACTGCTCAACGAAGCGAATATAAGTTGGGATCTTAAAGTGAGCTATTTGGTTATAACAAAAATCTCGTATTTCTTGCTCAGTAATGGTTTCACCTGACTTTGGAATAATCCAAGCTGCCAGTACCTCGCCATAATGATCATCAGGTACACCGACAATTTGCACGTCAGAGATCTTAGGATGACGGTATAAGAAATTTTCCACCTCGATAGGATAAATATTCTCACCGCCACGGATAATCATGTCTTTGCTACGTCCCACTACAGTAATATAGCCCTGTTCATCCATACTGCCTAAATCTCCAGTATACATCCAGCCATCCACGATAGCTTCGGCCGTTTTGACTGAGTCGTTCCAATAGCCTTGCATTACCGCATAACCTTTGGTTAATATCTCGCCCACTTCCCCTATCGGCAAAGTCTCACCATTAAAGGTATCCACCACCTTCACCTCAAGATGTGGCTGCACCACACCTACTGTAGCAATGCGCTTTTCAAACTCTGTGCTCGGCAAGGTCTGCGTCGCCTTAGGGCTAGTCTCGGTCATACCGTAAGCAATGGTTAGCTCACTCATGTGCATGTCTTTGATAATCCGTTGCATAAACTCTCTAGGACAGCTTGCACCACCTGATACCCCGGTACGCAGACTGCTTAAGTCAAACTTTGAAAACTCAGGATGGTTTAAAATTGCCAAAAACATACTGGGTACCGCATGAAGTACTGTACATTTCTCTTCACTAATGGCCTGCAATACTCTAAGCGGGTCAAAGCTACTGCTTGGATAAACTAAACTTGCCCCATGTGATAACATGGTCAAATTACCAAGTACCATAGCAAAGCAGTGATACAAAGGCAGGGGTAAACATAGCTTATCCTCAGTAGTTAAGCACAGAGTTTCACCCAGGTGATAGGCATTATTAAGTAGGTTTCTGTGGGTTAACGTAGCCCCTTTTGGAGTGCCTGTAGTCCCACTGGTAAATTGAATATTAATGGGATCATTGGCATCTAGCTGACTTTGACGCTCAGCAAGCTTTAGATCTTGACTATCACCTTCGGCCAGCCAATCAGAGAACTTTTGCATAAACCCATAGCTTTCCTCGTTTTCAGGCGAATCAATCCAAATAAGACGCTTAAGATTAGGTAGGGTACTAAGCTCTAAACACTCATAGCTTTGATGACACATCTCAGGCGCCATCTGCTGCACCATTTGTACATAATCACTGGTTTTGAAGTGACGCATGAACACCAAGACCTTGCAGTCGACTTTATTCAGCGCGTACTCAAGCTCTGATATACGGTAGGCTGGATTTATATTGACTAAAATGATGCCAGCCTTAGCCGTGGCCAATTGCATTAAAAGCCACTCAGCATTATTGTGCGACCAGATACCGACACGATCACCTTTTTCTAATCCCATTTTTATCATGCTACTGGCCAATTGATTGGCTTGTTGTTGCAGCTGCTGATAGGTTAGTCGAATATTTTGATGGCTAGAAAAAAGTGCCTCTTTATCAGGGCTTTGATTGGCCACAGCATCAAAGTGGTCACCTATTGTTGCTTCAATAAGTGGCGTATCGGTGGCACCAATATCATGACTATGCTTTAAAGGAGTATTACGTGAGCCTGCATTGGGGAAGCGCTGCTCTAATAATTGTCTGAACATAATCTCATCCTTGTGATTATCAATGTATGTCTATTAACCATCCTGTTAATAGTATTAGAAAAAAAACAGCAGTTTATTAAAATGAAACAGATAATCTCATTATACTCAGAATTTTTAAAATATTAAAAGTACTGTTTGAGATAAAAAAAGGACTCACAAGAATCCTTTCCCATCCTACCTATAAAGGCAATATGATATTGTAAATAACTACTCCTCTGGCTTATCTTCAATCTCAAATACCTGCCGCATATAGGCTAAATAAGTATCATTGTGAATCATGGTTTTACCAGGACTATCTGATAGCTTGGCCACCGGCTGACCATTACACTCGACCAGCTTTAACACAATATTAAGTTGGGTAAGCCCCATATCATTGGTCAGGTTGGTGCCAATGCCGAAACTGGTTTGTGTGCGCTGCTTGAAATATTGATGCAGCTCCCAAGCTTTTTCAATATCTAAGCCATCACTGAAGGTTAAAATCTTGGTTTTTGGATCGATTTTTAGTTTTTGATAGTGCGCAATGGCTTTATCGCCCCACACATACGGGTCACCACTGTCATGACGCAAGCCATCAAACAACTTGGCAAAATACAAATCAAAGTCTCGTAAGAAAGCATCCATTCCTACCACGTCAGTCAAAGCAATCCCCAAATCACCTCTATATTCATGTACCCATGCCTCTAATGCGGCCTTCTGTGAATCGCGTAGCCGCACATCGAGCGCTTGAAACGCCTGCATAAATTCATGCGCCATGGTGCCAATAGGGGTAATTTTTAGCTTCTTGGCTAAATAAACGTTAGACGTGCCGCGTACAATACTCGGTGCTGCTTTGTGCAATGTTTCAACCACATGGGTATGCCAAGCTTTGCTAAAGCGGCGACGGGTACCAAAATCAGCAATGATGAAAGGCGGCGTTCCTCGGTCAGCTTTTAAGGCATACTCTTGTAGGGTAACTACTTTTTGTTGTAGACGGCGCTCACCCTCCTCTAATACCGCTGGGGTGGTTAACTGATGATAATACAGCTCATTAACGATTGCTAAAACAAAAACCTCGAAGAACATGGCTTGAATCATGGGTCCTTCAATGTCTATATTTAAGCGATTTTTAGCATCAATACTAACCGTAATATGACGACGCTTTAGCTTAAACAGCTCTAGATAATCCACAAAATCTGAGCGAATAAAACGTAAGGTGCTTAAATAGTCTAACTCATCTTGAGTAAAAGTAAGCTCACACAGATAGTCTAGCTGCTCCTCTAATGCTTCTTTAATATCCGCTAACGGATAAGCGGTGTCTTTATAATTGCGACAGCGGAAGCGGTACACGCCATGAGTTTGTGGGAACTGATGCAGCATAGCTTGTAACATGGTGAACTTATACAAGTCATTATCTAAAAGAGATGTAATAATGGGCTGGGTCATATTATTGCTCAATGGTTAGTAGGCGATTTATTTTTATCCATACTAATATTATGACTGTTTCAGCGAATTAAAGCTATTTAGCTTTATTATTGGTCGCAAAAAGCGGGAGTTATGAATAAATAGAAAATAAAAAAGGACCCAGATATATCTGGATCCTTCTTCATTACAAGCTATGAGCTAAAGCTCTCAAATAGACATTATTGAATGCTTATCTTAAAAGCAGCTCATTCACACGTTTTAGATACGCTGCTGGGTCATCTAATTGACCCCCATCAGCAAGCAGGGCTTGATCAAAGATAACTTGCGCCAAGTCATCAAACTGCTCGCTTGATTCAAGCTTCTGAATCAAAGGGTGATTTGGGTTCACTTCAAGCGTTGGCTTGATATCTGGTACTTCCTGACCCATTTGTTTTAGCATCTGTACCATTTGTGGTGTTAACTCACCTTCACCCACTACCAGACAAGCAGGACTGTCTACCAAACGGGTTGAGACTTGAACGTCTTTTGCACGCTCACCCAAAGCATTTTTCAGCTTGTCTACCACAGGCTTTAAGTTTTCTTCTGCTTTTTTAGCTTCTTCTTTCTCAGCTTCGTCTTGCAAGTCGCCTAAATCTACTGCGCCTTTAGCAATGTTTTGTAGCTGTATGCCGTCGAATTGAGTTAGGAAGTTCATCGCCCACTCATCGACACGGCTGGTCATCAAGATAACTTCGATACCTTTTTTCTTAAACAGCTCAAGTTGTGGGCTGTTTTTAGCCGCAGCTAAGTTTTCAGCAGTTAGATAGTAGATGGCTTTTTGGCCTTCTTTCATGCGGGCTTTGTAGTCTTCAAAACCAGTCTCCAGACCTTCGTGCGTGCTAGTCGTGTAGCGTAGCAACTTCGCAATGCGCTCTTGGTTGGTCATGTCTTCGCCAAGACCTTCTTTGATCACATCACCAAACTCGCTGTAGAACTGTTTGAACTTCTCTTGCTTTTCTGCATCCTCGCTGTTCGCAAGGCTTGCTAATAGCGTTAACACACGGCGCGCGTTACCATCACGGATAGACTTCACGTCACGTGACTCTTGTAAGATTTCACGGCTCACGTTTAATGGTAAGTCTTGAGAGTCAATTACCCCTTTTACGAAACGCAGATACATCGGCAATAACTGCTCGGCATCATCCATGATAAATACACGTTTTACATACAGCTTTAAGCCATGCTGCTGCTCACGTGCGTATAAATCAAATGGTGCCTTAGAAGGGATGTATAGCAGCTGTGTATATTGAACACGGCCTTCTACGCGTTTATGAGTCCAAGCTAGAGGATCTTGGAAGTCATAACTGATGTTTTTATAAAATTCGGTATATTCTTCATCTTCAATTTCTGAACTTGAACGAGTCCAAAGCGCGCTGGCTTTGTTGATAGTTTCCCATTCATCGGTAACGACCATTTCGCCGCCGGCTGGTGCGTCGCTGTCGTCGCCCTCTTCCTTCACATCTTCTTGCCACACTTCTTTACGCATTTGAATCGGTAAGCTAATGTGGTCAGAGTATTTATTGACCAATTGCTTTAACTTGTTGCGGTCAAGGTAGTTGTCTTCACCTTCCGTGAATTCTTCTTTTAAATGCAGCGTGATAGACGTGCCACGGCTGTCTTTGGTAATGGTTTCGGTAGTGAATTTACCGGTGCCATCAGATACCCAACGTACACCTTGATCTGCAGGCTCGCCCGCTTTACGTGATTCAACGGTGATGGTATCGGCCACAATAAAGCCTGAATAGAAACCCACACCAAATTGACCAATCAACTGACCATCTTGTTTTTGTGATTCAGACAGCTGCTCTAAGAAGGCTTTGGTACCTGACTTAGCAATCGTACCTAAGTTTTCGATGGTATCTGCTTCATTCATACCGATACCGTTATCAATAAAGGTAATGGTTTTGGCATCTGCATCGATGTCGATACGAACCTTTAGTTCAGCATCGTCTTCATATAAGCTGTCATCACTGGTGGCTTCAAAACGCAATTTATCACAGGCATCCGATGCGTTTGAGACCAGCTCACGCACAAAAATATCTGAATTTGAATACAGTGAGTGAGTCACTAAGTGCAATAGCTGGGCAACTTCAGCTTCAAAAACGTGCTGTGTAGCTTGTTGATTTTCGCTCATAATATCCTCGTAAATAGTCCATAATTATTTTTATGCTGACGCATATACACAGCTTATCTAATTTTTAGTCAGCTTCAGTTAAGCTAGCTTCAAATTTTTATCTGAAAAAACCGTGTATATAGTCGCTCTTGGGTTACCTTACTAATAGGGTCAGTGGCTGTTTTTTTCAAGCAAGATGGCTGATAAATGACATAAAAAAAACGCTCACTCGTCATGAGTCAGCGTTTTTGTCATTTTAAGCAGCGTATTTAGATAAGTATGGCGTGTGATGCTCAGCATCATACAGCCTAGCTTAGCATAGGGCGGATGGTCAAAATCTGCTCACTGCGCCCAAAAGGCCCCTGCAAGTCATGCAAAATAGCACTGGTTAAACCAACGCCGTCCTCGCCGTATTGCTGAACTGCTTCAATCCCTAACCATTTTCCTTGTGGCAATCGATGCATATGAATTTGTAAGTCAGTATTAGGAAAAGCCCACTGCATTTCAGACATTTTCAGCCCTTTTCTGGGAACTACGCCATTGGCGGTATCTACCAATCCCATTATATGAACCAAGTCTGACGCGGCTTCCCCTTGTACCATATCAAGCTCTGTGGTCAACCAAACCAATCCTTTTCCAGGACGTCTATGAGGGTCAGAAGCCAATTTAATACTTTCAATAAAGCCACCCGGCCATCCTTTCATCTCCTCCCATCCTGGCAGGTTATCAGGATGAGAAGTAGCTACCGAGTCTTCTAAACCGGCAATTTCAGAGGTATCTTGAGTTAATAAGCGCCACGCTCGGGCGATGATACAGTCGCGTCCACCGCTACTCATCACGGCTTCAATAAGCTCGATGGTTCTGCCTGGGCGAATACAGCGGGTGGTAATCGTAAACTCTTGCAGAGGAATCAATCCTAAGATATCTAAGCCTATCCGAGCTATACGCAGATTTGGCTGAGGAGTGAACAGCTCAAGTTCGCGGGCTAAGATACCTGTGGCTGGTGCCATGTGCTGCTCATGCTCATTCCAGGCCCCTTGAGCGTGTAGCGTTGGCTTGTAATGTGCCACCGTACTATTATCGGCCTGAGTTTCTCGCTTAATAAATTGGTAATATGAAGCCATAAGTCATCCTTAACTTTTTATTGACGGCTGATTGTTTTTATCAAAGCCAAAGCTTTATTCAAAAAAGACCATTTTCAAACTTAAAAAAACTGTGGCTCTTTTTAATAAGCCACAGCTTTTAATCTATCAATTATTTTAAATTACACTCGAACCTGCTTTACAGGGATACGCAGCTCTTTTGGCAGACTGAAGGTAACATTTTCTTCAATGCCTTTTAATTCATCAGGTATGTCACCGCCCCAGTCTTGCAGCTGATTTAATACCTCTTGAATAAGTATCTCTGGTGCAGAGGCCCCAGCTGTCACACCCACTGCTTCCACACCTTCAAACCACTCTTTTTTCATCTCGCCGGCATTATCAATTAAGTATGCTTTACAGTTCATACGCTCGGCAAGCTCACGCAGACGGTTTGAGTTAGATGAGTTTGGTGAGCCGACAACCAATACCACCTGACAACGCTGCGCCAAGTCTTTTACAGCATCTTGACGGTTCTGGGTAGCATAGCAAATGTCGTCTTTACGTGGACCTTGAATGTTTGGAAACTTACTACGCAAAGCATCAATTACTTTTGCGGTATCATCCATAGATAAAGTGGTTTGGGTAACAAATGCTAAGCGATCAGGATTGCTGACCTCAAGCTTCGCCACATCTTCTTCGTTTTCTACCAGATAAATCTCGCCACCATATTGAGGACTAAAGCGGCCCATAGTTCCTTCTACTTCAGGATGGCCTTGATGACCAATTAATACCGCATCCATATTGTCACGGGCAAATTTTGCCACTTCAATATGAACCTTAGTAACCAGCGGACAAGTGGCATCAAATACAGTCAAATCACGGCGCTGAGCTTCATCTTCCACAGCTTTAGAGACACCATGTGCTGAAAAGATAACAATAGACCCATCAGGTACTTCATGCAGCTCTTCCACAAATACTGCCCCACGATTGGCCAAGTCAGACACCACGAACTTATTATGTACCACTTCATGACGCACATAAATAGGTGGCTCAAAACGTGTCAATGCCTCATTTACAATAGCAATAGCACGGTCAACACCAGCACAAAAACCACGAGGATTGGCAAGATAAATTTGCATAACAGACCTTCACAATAGATAATCGGATAAATAAAGTAGGCCAACGCTAGCTAAATTTTTAGGCTTTTAACTAGATTGAGCAAACTATTTTGTGACTACTTTAACATATCCAGTAAAATAGCACTCATACAAGCTACTATTTTGGTGTAATAAACATCTATTTTTCATAATCGTTTCACCGCACTCATAATTTCAAAACCCAACTCAAAGAGATTTTCTTATATGAAAGGTTCACTATTTATTGTTACTGCTGCTTCAGGCACTGGTAAAACCTCCCTAGTTAAACAGCTTATCGCGACCACCAATGACTTGGCCGTCAGCGTCTCTCACACAACACGTGATCCCCGCCCTGGTGAAGTAGATGGCCAACATTATCATTTTACTGACACCACAAAATTTGTAGAGGGCATTCAAGCGGGTGAGTTTTTAGAGCATGCCCAAGTATTTGATAACTATTATGGCACCTCGCGCCAAAGCGTTGATCAACAGCTAAATTCAGGCGTTGACGTTATTTTAGAGATTGACTGGCAAGGTGCGCTTCAAATCAAAGAGCTTTACGACGATGTGACCATGATTTTTATTTTGCCGCCAAGCAAAGCCACTTTACGTCAGCGTCTCTCCTCACGCGGCCAAGACTCTCAAGAAGTCATCGAAAAACGTCTGGCCGGGGCGGTAACAGAGATGCAGCAGTACGTTCATTTTGATTATGTGGTTATTAACGATCAATTTGAAGCTGCTTTGACTGAACTTAAATCCATTATTGTCGCCAAACGTCAAACGCTAGATCGCCAGCAAGCCCGTTATGGAGACACCATTAGCGACCTAATCAGCGAATAATTAATAATATTGAGTAGTTAGCTAAATAAAGCTACCCACTTGATACAGTAAATTTGCTATAATGCTTGATTAACTATCGAATTTTTATATATCACCTAGTGATAACAAGAGGACTTTATGGCACGTGTAACCGTAGAAGACTGCTTACATGCAGTAGATAACCGCTTTGAGCTGGTATTGGTTGCCAGCAAGCGCGCCCATCAATTGGCCAAAGGCATCTCTGAGCCATTAGTTGAAGTCAATAATGACAAGCCAACTGTATTAGCTTTACGCGAAATCGCAGCGGGTTTAGTAACTAAAGATATCTTAGACCAACCAGATCACCACTTTGCTACCAATTCATTAGACTTAGCATTAAGCGGCGGTCAAGGTTTTTAATTCCTTTGTTATAAGGTAATTAAAAAAAGAGCGGGCAGATGGATTGTAATCCCCTTCTCTTTTAAGCCCGTTACAATAAGAAAACCACGATAAGCATTTAGCAAATCGTGGTTTTTTATATTTTAACTGACTTTTATAATAAGCCACTGACTCTTAATAGACCTTAACAGCTTTTTCTTGTTAAGCTTTGTAAGGTGCTAGACAACCCTTTATGCTAAGCCTGACCTCACGCCAAAGGCAGTTATTTTTTTTTATTTAAAACAATCACAGCTTACTGGTTGACACGAGGCTATTTTTAAGATTAATTAAGAGTCTCACTGCTTATTTATTTTTATTATCCCTATACTATTTTATAGCCCTGTTTTTATACTTTTGTCTTAGATAAATTAATATCTTGGATAAATCAAAGCCCTTGAATAAGTTAAGACAGAGGATTATTAAATAACTTATGGATGTTCAATCTAAACTGATTGCATATTATTGTCTGTTGCCTGGCTGAAGGATGATTAAATGATGTTACCCTCAAATGTTAAAAATACTCCTAATCCTGATGCAAGCTTGTCTGACACTGAAGCTGATATGACTGACTCTCTCAAAACTGACATTGATGGCAATGTCATTAACAATATTACCAACTCAAACAACATCGTGGACACCTCGATAAGTCCAGATATTACCTTGCCAAACTCATACGATGATGAGCAGTTAAATCAAACCTCTTATATGCACAACTTACCTAAGCTTAGCCATCATTTGGTAGATGAAGCTCAGCGCAATTTAATGCGTGCTGTTGCCTACTTAAACGATGCTGAGAAACAAGATGTATTAAAGGCTTGTGCTTATGGGGACAAAGCGCATATCAAAGACAAAAGAAAGTCTGGTGAGCCTTATATCACTCACCCCATCGCTGTTGCTGAGATTCTAGCGGGCTTTAGACTAGACAGAGACACCATTATCGCTGCGATATTGCACGATACGGTCGAAGATACAGAGGTCACCTCAGAAGAGATTTCTCAGCTGTTTGGCGACACTGTGGCGAGCCTAGTCGATGGCGTTACCAAGCTTAAGTCTTCTAATCATAACAAGAGACAAAACAAAGCAGCCACTTTCCATAAGATTATGTCTGCCACTTTAGACGACCCTAGAGTGTTAATTATTAAGCTGGCCGACCGCTTACATAATATGTCGACCTTAGACTCAGTACGCCGAGAAAAGCAAAAGTCTACAGCCTCTGAAACCTTAGAGTTCTATGTGCCTTTTGCCCGCTTAATGGGTATGAATGACATCGCCGATTATATGGAAATTTTGTGTTACCGTAACCTAGATCCGGTTATGTATACCAAAATGTCGGACAAACTTTTACAACACGGTTTAGGTCGAAAATACCAAAAAGAGACGATCCAGCAGTACCTAAATTATGTGCTAGATAGACACCATATTTCAGGCCATGTGCGTACTTTAGAAAATACGGTGATTATGTATCGTCAATTTTTCCGTAACCGCGGTGAAATCGATGACTTATTACGTCACTATGCTTTTGAAATTGTTACCAACACCATTGAAGATTGTGACTTATTAGCCGCTTATCTGATCAAGAAATATCGTATCTCCGAGAACTTCGTTGAAGACAATATTCGCCATCCTCTACCCGGTGGCAACCAGTCATTAACGCTGATTTATAAACGAGATAATGACACTATTAAAGTGACCTTGCTTACCCGTAAGATGGAAGCGGTTTCTCGCTTGGGTGTTATTAGTGCCGAACAAGCCTCTGACTTGAGCCGTTCTGTCATTAAAGCTTCTTTACGCAATATGAAAGAGCTGATTGACTACAATACGGAAGGCGAAGGTAAAGAAGGCGATCCTGACTATGATGAAATGGTAGAAACCATTGATGAGCTTATCTCTTACTTAAATACCCGAAAAATTCTTTGCTACAGTCCAAAAGGTCGAGCCTATGAGCTTCCTCGAGGGGCTACAGCATTAGACTTTGCTTATGCAGTGGGCCCGAAAGTGGGCAATATTGCGGTTGGGGCAAAAATCAACGGTGAAAAAGCCAAGCTCGGCTCTAACTTAAAATCAGGTGCTACGGTAGAGATAGAAGTTGACCCCAATGCCAAACCTAAAGCTGAGTGGTTAGGCATCGTGGTCACCAGTAAGGCCCAGCGCTCGCTTAAACGTTGGTTTAGTAGTCTACCCATAGAAGAGCAGCAACAACATGGCAAACAGGCCTTAGATCGCGCTTTACAAACCTACGGCAGATCTCTTGATGATCTTACCGAAGCGGACTGGCAAGACTTACTGTTATGGCAAAATGTTGAGAAGATAGAAGATTTATACGAGCGCATGAGTGCGGGTGCTTTATTACCTCAGTTGGTAGTATCCAGACTGTTTAGTGACGATGTCACCAAGACGCACCAACAAGCCAGCAAAAAAGGCTTTGATCGCCCCAATCAGCTCTTATCCAACGCCAACGGGGTGGAAGTACACTTTGCTGGATGTTGCCGACCCATCTTTGGCGACCCTATTATCGGTCACTTAACTATGCACGGCTTGGTGTTACATCGCCATCGCTGTTATTCTATAGTCAGTAAGTATGTTGATAAGCCCTATGAGCTGGTTCAACTTGACTGGTATAGTGAAGAGGAAATAGAAAAAAGCATTGAGCATCCCAGTGAGCGCCCTCATTTCACTGCCTATTTAAAAATTAATTTGGCCTTAACCGATGAGCAAGTATCCCATGTGCTGTATACCCTAAGACAGTTAAGTATTGGCATTGAAAAATTAGATGTTCGCTCTGACTCTACGATTATTCATGTGATTGTACGCAGTCGTAGCCATGTCTTAGAAGGCATTGAAGCTTTACGTCCTCATGTAGGTTTTGGTAGTATTCGCCGCCTATATCGTTTGTAGCGGTATAAGCAACCCTCAATTTACAAACCAAACCCCTGTAAATATTAATTAATAACAAAGGAAAAAATTATGGCCCGTCAAACTATTCATACTGATAAAGCCCCTGCAGCCGTTGGCGCCTATTCACAAGCAGTAAAAATTCCATCAGCTGGTGGTAGCTTAGTATATATCTCAGGTCAGCTAGGCTTTGATCCAGAAACTATGGAGCTTCGTGACGGCTTTGACGCTCAGGCAGCTCAAGTTATGGATAACATTGAAGCTATCTGTGAAGCGGCTGGTGGTAAATTAAGCGATGTGGTTAAGTTCAACGTATCTCTAACAGATTTGAATGATTTTGGTGCCCTAAACGCTATCTTCGCTGAGCGTCTGGCTGAACCATATCCTGCCCGTGCTGCAGTACAAGTAGCGGCTCTACCAAAAGGCGGTATCGTTGAGATTGAATCTATCTTATTTATCGAAGACTAATCTATTTATTTAGAATTAATGGCTTAAACATTAACTGATAGATACTTGTAGCTTATGCATTAGGTTATCAATTAAACAGGCTTTAGTTGATAACCTTTCACTTAAGGAGGCTTCCACCTGATGCTAATTCGTGTCGCCCTACCGGTTCCTCTTTATCGTGAATTCGACTATCTTCCCCCATCTGATACATCTAACAATACTGATCCAAATAGCACCGATCTAAATACCATCGATCCAAATACCACCGCCCCTCCCCCAATTGGAGGAAGAGTGCAAGTTTCCTTTGGCCGACAAACCTTAATCGGTATTGTTGTAGATCATATTGACAGCAGCCTTAGTGAAGTCCCTGTTAACAAGCTTAAAACCATAAAACAGGTTATTGATACCAAGCCCTTGTTAAGTCAGCAAATGCTGTCTTTAGCCCGCTGGCTAGCCGGTTATTACCACTACCCTTTAGGTGACGTTCTCTCAGTCATGTTGCCGACCCTAATTCGCCAAGGCAAGCCTCTAGATTTATTAATTACTCATTGGCGTATCTTACCCAATGTCAGTGAAGCTGACTTTCATAGCAATGCGCACAAGCAAAGACAGCAATTTGCCATGCTCAAGCTACATGGTGAACATGGGGCGAGTGAAGACACTTTGCTTTTAGAAGGCATGCAACGTCCTTTCTTAAAGCTTCTTGAAGAAAATGGTTTAATCGAGCGCTTTTTGCAGCCGAAATCTCCACCAAATCCAGTTACCCTGGCTAAGATGCCTCTGACGCTCAACGAGCAACAAAAACAAGCGGTCGATAGTATTATAGCGACGGCTAAAGAGGAAAAATACTGCGGATACTTATTAAATGGGGTAACTGGCAGTGGCAAAACTGAAGTCTACCTTCAGGCCATGCAGTCTGTATTAGAAGCTGGCAAACAAGTCCTGGTACTGGTGCCTGAAATTGGGTTAACCCCACAAACCAGGGCTCGCTTTGCTGAACGCTTTGCTGCCAATATTCTACTGCTACATTCTGGGCTGAATAATACGCAGCGTATGCATGGCTGGGAGGACTGCCGAGAAGGACGGGCTCAAATTATTATCGGTACCCGTTCCTCCATCTTGCACCCTTTTGCCAACTTAGGGCTCATTGTGGTCGATGAATCCCATGATCAGTCTTATAAACAGCAAGACACCTTACGCTATCACGCAGCAGATGTGGCGCTATATCGAGGCTATCAACTGGGTATCCCCGTAGTACTTGGCACGGCGACCCCCTCGTTAGAACACTTAAAGCTGGTTCAAGAGGGTAAGTTAACCGAGCTTGTGCTCTCACAGCGTGCTGGCAATGCAAAAACAGCGACCTTGAAGTTAGTCGATGCCCGTGACAAGCCCACTCTATACAGTGACTTGCCAGCGGCTCCCAGTGAGCAAGCTTCTTTATTGCCGAATTTAAAAAACTCACAAAATACCGGACTGACAGATGACACCATCCATGCCATCCGAGATACCTTAGAAGCTGGTGAACAAGTATTGGTGTTTTTAAATCGCCGAGGCTACGCCCCTATCTTGCTGTGTGAGGCTTGCGGTTGGCAAGCAGACTGTGTCCGCTGTGAAGCTCATTTAACGGTGCATCATAGCCAGTTAAATAGCAATCAGCCAAGCTATCTAAAATGCCATCATTGTGACTGGCAAGCCTCTATACCGTTAGCTTGTCCAGATTGTGCCAGTGTCAATTTAAATGCGGTGGGTATGGGCACCACCCGATTAACAGAAAGCTTACACGCTCTTTTTTCAAACCCACAAACCAGCAAAAAAACCTACCCCATCATCCAAATTGACCGAGACACCACTCGAAAAAAGGACAGCTGGGAAGATATATATCGGCGCATTAATAGTGGTGACCCGGCCATATTAGTGGGCACCCAAATGGTGGCCAAAGGGCATCACTTTCCCAATGTTACTTTAGTTTGCTTGCCAAATGCTGACCGGGGATTTTTATCCCCCGACTTTCGCTCACCAGAGCACACAGCCCAATTAATTGTGCAGGTTGCCGGACGTTCAGGACGAGGTAGCAAGCCGGGTAAGGTATTAATTCAGACCGTTCAGCCTGAAAACCCTTTACTACGCAAACTGGTCCGTGATGGCTATCAACCTTTTGCTTTAGAGCTACTAAAAGAACGTAAGATGTTAGGTCTGCCCCCCTATACCTATGGCGCGCTCATTCGCTGTGAAGCAAAGACCTTACAGCGGGCAACTCAGGTATTAAAAGATGCCATCTCTATCATGCCGCAGCATCAGCTGGCCATTTTAGGTCCTATTGATGCCCCAATGAAAATGAAAAACAGCCGTTACCATAGCCAACTCTTACTATTATCCAAGCAGCGGCAACCCTTGCATCAACTATTAAACTACTGGTGGCCACAGGTTCTACAGCTGCCGTCAGCAAAGTACTTAAAGCTGACTTTAGATATCGACCCAGTAGGCTGGTAATATAGTAGACTATCTATATATTTTTAATATAATTTAAATAAATTGTGGCCCTTGCCTAATCTGCTACGGTTAATCGGCAATGGAGTAACCCCAGTCGCTTATTTGGAGATAAAAAGGTATTTATGACCTCACAAGATCCTAAGTCTAACCAAGAGCCGAATCCGATTATCGCTCATGATCCACCCCACTTTCATGACGAACCCAAAGCTCGTGATATGAGTAAACAGCGTCGTACTCTGCTGTTTAGCTTTATTCTGATCACCTTCTTTATGTTGGTCGAAGCCATTGGTGGCGTGTTGACTAACAGTTTGGCGCTTTTATCTGATGCAGGTCATATGCTGTCGGATGCTGCTGCCTTAGGGGCGACTCTACTGGCCTTTAAAATTGGTGAAAAAGAAGCCAATAAACAAAAGACCTATGGTTATAAACGCTTTGAAATCTTGGTCGCTGGGGCTAATGGCGCCACCTTAATCATTATTTCGCTAATGATTGTTTGGGAAGCTATTGGGCGCTTCGCCTCTCCCCCAGACGTTGCCTCTAAAGGCATGTTAATCATTGCGACTATTGGCCTGACCGTTAACTTAATAGTGGCGTATATGCTACACCGCAGCGGTGCTTCTCACAGTCACGACCCTGAAGATTCTGAGTCAGAAGGTCAAAACCTAAACATGCACAGTGCTTACCTACATGTATTAGGCGACTTGCTCGGTTCAGTAGCTGCCATCGTTGCAGCCTTAGCGATGATGTGGATGGGCTGGTGGTGGGCGGACCCTGTGGCCTCCGTTGTGGTCGCTATCTTGATTTTGATCAGTGGTTTTCGAGTGGTCAAAGCGTCGACTCACATATTAATGGAAGGCACTCCAGAAGAGATTTCATTAGATGTGGTGAAGGAAACCATTGAGTCTCATGAACACATTATTACCGTTCATGATTTGCATGTGTGGAGTATCACCAGTGGCCTACACGCCTTATCGTGCCACGTAGTTGTCGATGGAGACATGCGCATCTTAGAGGCCAGTGAGTTAATTCACGATATTGAGCACAGTCTAGAGCAATTAGGCATTAGCCACACGACCATTCAGGTCGAATCGGTTGAGCACCCTCACAACAGAATTGAGGCTATTGTGTGTGCTTTAGAGGACCCTAATCTCAATACAGGACAGGGGCATATCGGTCACCACCACCATTAATCCTCTTTAAAAATCGACACCTACTAAGAGACATAGGCACCTATCACATCACTGAAGATGGGGGCCTATGTCTTTTTTTATTTATATCATTTTCTATTAATGATGCGTCGTTTTTTTATAAAGATAGCGCAGTAACGGATAAATGAGCCATACGGTTGCAAAAAGAGTCAGGCATATTGAGAAAATCAGGACACCGATACGTATAATCATATCCAACTGCATACTGCCTACCCAGACCTCAGGCGCTATGGTTGGCCCCATGGTAGAAGCCACTGCCAGATAAAAAGAAAACAAACACAGGCCTACAGCCAACACCACTCTGGCAAAGGTAATCAAAATGATATCTAGTATTGTGTCACTGTCTTTATATTTGAGTATATTTAGCACACAGTCCTCCTTGTAGGGATTCACTTTAGCCAACTACCCATAATAAGCGTGAATAATCCTTCAATACCATCGTATTCTTGTGTTCCAATCTAACTGATGTTCTAACGGACTGTGTCTTAGTTCGCTTGCTTTAACGTTTCACGAATCAATTCAATCTCTTCGATATATTGTTCAGGCGTTACTTGCAAAATACGAAATAGCTCAAGCACAAACTCGTGAGAACTATAAAAGGGATCAATATAGCTTCCATCTAAGCCTAAGTTTTTACTACAAAGGACATAGCGCAGGCGATCCGTGGCTGCAAAGGTGTGCTTTTTAGGATAGCCCATCGCTTTTACAATATCGCTTGATCTAAGATGCAGTAGGATAATTTGTTGCACAGCCAAGGTTGCCAGTGGACATTTTGGCGTATATCGAGGGGCGTATTGGAAGGTATTGGCAGGCGCTGCTGTGGCAGCTAGAGATTGAAACTTACACATAATAGACTCCTGGAACTCCGACTGAAACGAATCTTAAAAGGCACAAAGGACCGTGTCGGAGTACAGGTTCATGCGCTTTACCAGAGTTATTTTATATCGTGCTGGAAGTTGCAGTGATAGAAGTCATTGATTGATAACCTACCTATCCATTAAACCCACGATGATGAATTATTATATTATCATAAAGTTTGAACTGAATAAATAAAAGCTCAGCCTATTTTATTCGCTGAGCTTTTTCCCTTTAGGCCATACGATAAATTAAAGTTATCGCCAGCAGTTAAAGACAACAGTTACAAAGTATTGATGGGTACTTTTAAGTAACGTACGCCATTGTCTTCTGGCTCTGGCATCTCACCTGCTCGAATATTGACCTGCACAGAGGGGATAATTAGCCTTGGCATATCCAATGTGGCATCGCGCTCAGTTCTCATTTTCACAAACTCGGCTTTGCTGACCTCATCACGAACATGAATATTATGCGCCTTTTGTTCAGCAACCGTGGTGACTGGTGAGTGCGTGCGTCCCTCTGGTGGATAATCGTGACATAAATATATCTCACTATCACCCGGTAAAGACAATATCTTTTGGATAGAGTGATATAAATCATCCACATCACCACCAGGAAAATCAACGCGTGCGGTGCCTACGTCAGGGGCAAATAGCGTATCACCAACAAAGACTGCCAACGCACGCTCACTGTCCGTCGTGTCCTCAGCAATATAAGCCATGTCTGCAGGCGTATGGCCTGGCACATGCATCACGCTAAGTTTAATATCGCCTAGCATAAACTCAGTGCCTTCTTCAGTCAGCACATCAAATTGACTGGCATCGGTTTTAAAGTAATTGTCTAGGTTAAATACCTCTTTGAATATCTTTTGAACTTCAGTGATGTGCTTACCAATGACAAGCTCACCGCCAAGCTCCTGTTTAATATGATGAGCCGAGCTAAGATGATCGGCATGAGCATGGGTCTCAATAATATATTTTAAGCTCAAGTCATGATCTCGGACATAATTGATAACCTCATCCACTGATTGAGTGCTGGTATGACCTGACTTAAAATCATAATCCAATACAGGGTCAATAATGGCACACAGCTTATTAGCCTCATCAATTAATACGTGAGTATAAGTCTCCGTATCCTCATGTAAGAATGATTTAATTTGCATAGGACTCCCCTTTATTCTAAATTTGCTTTTACTTTATAATGCCTGAAAATGTTTATAGTTACTACATAATAATATACTTAATAATATTATATATATAAATATAGTAACAGCAGCTTATTTTTTGTTGTTATTATCGTTCTTGCTTCCAAATCCATAAAAAAAGCTGGCAACTGCCAGCTTTTTTTATACCAAAATGTATTGACTCATTTGTTTAGAATAAAACACGAACACGGATGGTTTCTTTGATGTTTCTTAGCTGATCTAGAGCTTCTTGTGAGTTGCGGTTATCTACATCCATAACCAAATAACCCACGTCACCTTCAGTCATTAAGCTTTGAGCTAAGATGTTGATGCCTGCGCTCGCAAATGAGCTGTTGATTTGTGACAATACGCCTGGTACGTTTTTGTGGATGTGTAACAGACGGTGTGAGCCCTCTTTCACTGGAATGCTAACTTCTGGGAAGTTAACAGAGGTCGTAGTATCCCCTGCGTCAGAGTATTTAACAAACTTCTCAGCCACTTCAAGACCAATGTTAGCTTGGGCTTCTTGAGTAGACCCACCGATATGTGGCGTCAAGATAACGTTGTCAAACTTACGCAGTGGTGATTCAAACTCTTCGTCTGCTGATTTTGGCTCTTTCGGGAACACGTCTACGGCAGCGCCTAAGATTTTGCCTGATTCGATAGCAGCGGCTAAGTCATCAATTTCAACACAAGTACCACGGGCTGCGTTAATAAAGTAGCTGCCCTCTTTCATTAGATCAAACTGCTCTTTTTTCATCATATAACGCGTGCTTGGTAGGTCTGGCACGTGCAGAGTGACGATATCTGCAGTTTGTAGTAGCTCTTCTAAGCTGCCTACTTGCACCGCGTTACCTAGTGGCAACTTAGTCATGACATCATGATAAATAACCTTCATACCTAAGCTTTCGGCCAATACAGACAATTGTGAACCAATTGAGCCATAACCCACGATACCCATGACTTTACCACGAACTTCATGTGAGTTCTTAGCAGATTTACCCCAACCACCACGGTGTACAACCGCATTTTTCTCAGGGATACCACGGTAAAGCATGATCGCCTCGGCTATTACCAATTCAGCAACTGAACGGGTGTTTGAATAAGGGGCATTAAATACAGGAATACCAAATTCACGAGCAGCTTCTAAATCTACTTGGTTGGTACCAATACAGAAACAACCGATTGCAATAAGTTTTTCTGCTTTCTCAAGAATGTCGCGAGTTAACTGAGTACGTGAGCGAATACCGATAAAATGAGCGTCTTTAATTTTTTCTTCTAGTTCTTCAGGATCTAAAGCATGCGATAGATACTCAATATTGGTGTAGCCCGCATCATTTAAAACCTTCAGTGAATTCTCGTGTAAGCCTTCTAGCAGTAAAAAACGTATTTTATCTTTCTCAAGCGATAATGCCATGTCTTTGCCCTTATTTTGATGGGTTATTAATTTTCAATGGGTTATTAACTACTAACCTTATCAGGTATCACTTTGCCTTGAAAAGCGTCAAAGTAACAAATATGACTTTAAGTGAGTCACAATCTCTGTGACTGCCCTAAAACTAAAGTCGCTCGTCTCATACTGCGACTTACATACTCTATTAGCACTATGTCATAATACAACTATCTTATAACATATTTTATTATTTTGGCAGACTAAATTATGAATAAAGCCCTGCCAAATACGACTATAATGATAAAACTTCAGTTATGCGGTTTGTCGCAACTGGCTTTTGTTTGTTTTTAAATTGTTTTGTATCCTAAACTTCTGTAGAGACCAATATGACTGCATCCAATATTTCAAATACTGCCTCCACTGCTCATGAGTTAGCACACAGCTCAGATCAATCACCAGTTGATGCGCCAGAGCTTTCAAAAGACCAAACGACAGACCCTGAAGCATTAACTAATCTACTCACCAGCCTAACCAGCACTCACGGCTTTGATGATACACAAATCAAAACAGATAGCGAAAGCCTAAAGCACTGGGGGAAAGACTGGACCAAACACTTTGCTCCAGCACCTTGTGCGGTTGTATTTCCTAAATCAACCGAGCAAGTGCAATCAGTAATTAAGCTTGCTAATGAACACAACATTGTCGTCACCCCAAGCGGTGGTCGTACTGGTTTATCAGCAGGTGCTGTGGCCAGTAATGGTGAGATTGTGATTAGCCTTGATAAAATGAACAAGATCGGTGAATTTCATCCAGCCGACAGAATGGTTGAAGTTGAAGCGGGTGTGATTACCGAACAGTTGCAGCAGTTTGCTGAAGACAAAGGTTTGTACTATCCCGTTGATTTTGCTTCAGCAGGCTCTAGTCAAATTGGCGGTAACATTGGTACCAATGCGGGCGGTATTAAAGTCATTCGTTATGGCATGACCCGTAACTGGGTACTGGGTCTAACTGTTGTTACTGGTAAAGGCGATATCTTACAGCTGAACCGCGGTATGATTAAAAATGCTACCGGTTATGATTTACGTCATTTATTTATCGGTGCAGAAGGTACGTTAGGTATTGTCACTAAAGCTCAGATGAAGCTTGAGCGCGCGCCACAGGAC
>NZ_FUGD01000046.1 GCF_900162815.1 Psychrobacter pasteurii
TTACTGTTCTCGCCATGGCTTGAGTTTCCCTATATTTTGTTGATATATAGGATTAAAATAAGGCTTTATCTGTATTTTTCAAATTAGGGACACGCCCTAGCAGTTTAATAACAGTTACTAGCAGTAAGCCGCCGACTTAAATAAAAGAGACTTCCCATGATTACTTTAAGACAGTTAGAGTTTGCATTGGCTGTAGCCAAGCACCGCCATTTTAAAAGAGCGGCAGAAGAGTGTAATATTTCACAATCCGCTTTGAGTCTAGGAATTGCAGAGCTTGAAAAACAACTGGATACCCAGATTTTTGAGCGAAATAACAAACAAGTATTAATCACCCCCATCGGGGAAGAAATCTTAATTCGCGCCCAACGCGTTTTCTCTGAAATAAATGACTTAACCACTCGGGCTCAAAGTCATCAGACACCGCTAGCTTACCCTATGACTGTGGGGATGATCCCAACCATTGCGCCTTATTTACTCCCTAAAGTACTACCAGAATTAAAAGCTCAATACCCAAACTTTCGTATGACCGTGGTTGAGCAGCAAACTGAGCGACTGCTAGAACAAGTACGCTACGGCCACATCGACACAGCAATTATTGCTCTGCCTTATGCTGTAGAAGGGCTACATACTTTTGAATTTTGGCAAGAAGATTTCTTCGCCATTTTCCCTAACGACAATCCACTGGCAAATTTAAAAACCATCTCATCTGATCAATTGGGTAAAGCCAATCTTATGCTGCTTGGTGAAGGCCATTGTTTAACTGATCAGGCGCTAACGGTTTGTTCTTTTGACCGTGATGAGTTTAAGTCCAACTTCTCAGATGCCAGCTTGAATACTTTAATCCAAATGGCACTGGCGGGTATGGGCACCACCTTAATTCCAGAAATGGCCTTGAATCAAGTACACCGTCAAAACAATGAAGTGGCCACCATCCCTCTAACGGAACAAGGACCGCATCGTCGTATTGCCTTTGTTACCCGTTTAAATTATGCTCGCGTTGATGATGTCAATTTACTGGGTAATATTTTTAAAGCCGCCTTTGAAGCAAATAAGAAAAACAATAAATCAAACTAGTTATAATTTGCTCGACCATAAAAAAGCCCCTCTAATACGGTTAAAGGGGCTTTTTTAGTAACCAAAGTTCTTTATTAAAGTAGCGCTTAATCAACTTCACCTGACCTACCAGCCAGCCTATCATGCCAGCGTTTATAATCTGGCATTGAGCGCTTAACCTCATGCCAAAAGGCAGGACTGTGATTGGCTTGATGCAGGTGGCACAGCTCATGCACAATCACATATTCTGTACACTCAATCGGGTAAGCAGGCAGATAGACAGACAGCCAAACTCGCTTTGCACGAGTATTACAGCTCCCCCAGCGTGTTTTCATCTTCTTAATGCGCATCTCGTTCGCATAAGCACCTACGATAGGTTGCCACTTTTTAAACAGTGACGGCATGACATTATCAAGCTCATGTCGATACCAGCGCAGCCGCTCTTCCTCACTCATAATCAGACCTTGCGGCTCTCCCCACAGCTTCACTGGCATTATCGGATTCGCATCATTATTTGCTGGTGCCAACCCTTTTTCCTGATTCATTTTCTGACGCTTTAATAGCTTTGCATGCTGAGTAATGGCCCAATCGACACGTTGTGCTAGTGATCGAATAATATCAGCATCTTGCACATAGTGTGGTGCTGATACTGATAGCTGATACGGCTTGAGACGAAAATTAATATTCTTCACCCGCTTACGGGTAATTTTCAGCTCAATCTGTGCCTCATTAAACATGGACTCAATCGCCGAGTATAAGCTTGATGTCGCTTCAGTTTGCACCCTCTTATTGATCATAGCCCTCTTCATTATCCTACCTCACTATTATGATGCGAAATCTACACACTCAATGCCCTATAACGTCTTAATAGGCTTTAACAACATTCAAGTGATTGTCAAAAGCATAGGGTTGCCGAACTTAATCCACTTTAACAGAATAGGACAGGTAAGTGCCACTGCCCCTATAACAGACAAAAAATAAGCCGACACTAGGTCGGCTTATTATTCAACGCTATGTCAAATACCATAGCCCTAAACTTAAAGATTAATTATCAAGATAAGCTTAGCGCTTAATCAGTAATTATTTTAAGTTTTGTGGAGCATTCAGTTTAATTTCAACACGGCGGTTCTGCATTCTGCCTTGCTCAGTATTGTTGTTAGCAATAGGCTGGCTCTGACCATAACCTAAAGTTTGGATACGGTAGCTAGCAACACCACGGTTTTGTAAGTAGCTTGATACTGCTTGAGCACGGCGCTGTGATAGACCTTGGTTGTAAGTTGGGTTACCAACGCTGTCTGTGTGACCCATTACAGTAACTGTAGATTGGTCATACTGAGACATAGTAGACGCAAGCTTGTCTAGCGTGTTGTAGAAAGATGGATTGATGTTAGTGCTGTCGTGAGCAAAGGTAATGTTACCTGGCATGATTAGATCAATGTTACCTTTACCATCATGTTTTACCTCTACACCAGTACCGGCCATGTCTCTTTCAAGCTGTCTTTGCTGGTTTTCCATGTAAGTACCGATAGCACCACCTAGAACCGCACCAATAGCAGCGTCACGACCAGTTTTATCACCACCAGTAACTTTAGAAATACCTGCACCAGCAGCTGCGCCACCTAGTGCACCTAAAGCACCTTTATGGATAGTCTGTTGACCAGTTACAGGGTCTGTAGCACAGCCCACTAAAGCTAAAGAAGAAGCTAATGCAGCAATCATTAATTTATTATTCATGTTAAATCCTTAAATCAAATTTATTAAATGGTTATTTGCTAAATCCATCTATCTTACAGTCTACTTTTACCAATCTCAGCCTAACTTAGAATTTCATCCTAATTTAGAAATATAATCCATGACAATCCTTATATAGGATAAGTCTTCAAAGAAGCACTCAAATTGGTCTAATAATTCTATAACTATCATTATAGTAGAAAGATTCACTTAATAAAGTTAGCAAATGTTTCATAGAATATTATGCCGTTTTCTCTTCCAGAATATGTAATATTTTGTGGTTTTGGTGTATGACATCTATACATTATCTAACACGACTACCGCATAAAAGCTTTTTCTTTGTGTTATTTACCACCTGCACTTCCCTACTATTCCGCCTTTAATCTGATTTATGTTAGCAGTGGCCATTGTTATGAGGGTAAGGCTTGGTTTACAATCGTAAACTGCATTAGCCAGAAACTTAGTGCTATTTCATACAGCCATTTGCTTTGAAGCCTTTAATACCCTTGTGCTTAGCTTACAAATTTAAGCCTATATGGGGAAGCATGGTGGCTTAGCTATCGTCCATTTATGCTTTTTGAACAACCTACATGGTCCACTCTATGAAAAATAAAATAAAAAATATATATCAAAATCTACATTCTAAAGCCCCTGTCATCGGAAAAGCGGCTTCTTTTGCTACCGCAGCAGGGGTGATTGGTACTAATACTCTAACCTATGGCATGCCTTTATGGCTTCTTGGCGCTACCAAAGTCGCCACTGGATCTGATGTTGCTGACAAAAATGTCATCAGAATTGCCAAACATTGGATTAATACCAACAACCTGCTCATTGATAGTGTGTTGCCTGAGCGAGACTGGCGTATCGAGCTACCTGACGATTTGGAGGAAGACAAGCAGTATCTGTTAATTAGTAATCACTTATCTTGGGTAGATACCAGTATTGTGCAGTACATTAGCCAAGGCCGTTTACCCCTGACTCGCTTTTTTACCAAATACAATCTGATTTACATTCCCTTTATTGGCCAAGCCTTCTACTTCTTAGACTTCCCTATGATGAAGCGCCACTCCAAAGAAGAGATTGCCAAAAACCCTAGCCTAAAGGATAGAGACATTTTAGAGGCCAAGCGTGCATGTGAGCTATTGAAGGACAAACCTTTTGCTTTGCTTAACTATTTGGAAGGCACCCGTTTCACCCCCAAAAAGCGTGATGCTCAAAACTCACCTTATAAGAACTTATTAAGACCCAAAGCGGGGGGCATCTCCTTAGCCATTCAAGCATTGGGCCCTCAAATCGATGGGATTTTGGACATGACCCTGGTTTATCCTGATGGCAGTCCTTCTTATGCTGACTTATGGAAAGGTAATGTCAAACGTCTGGGAGTGCATGTCCAGCGTATTGATATTCCTCAAGAGCTGTTTACCGCTATTGAGGAAGGTGACTACAACAATGACGAGGGCATGAAGCAAACCATGTATGCTTGGTTGGATGAGATTTGGAAAAATAAAGATGAGCAGATCTCACGTATGAAAGCTGACTTTGAGAACTCGCCAAAATCTTTATAGCTTTAATCCCTTAAAATGATTTATGGTTTTTCAGTCTTGGTTTGATAAACTGTGAGTAGTTCTTACTTACAGTCGATCAAAGACTCAAAACCCTCTTAATCTAAAGGCGTAGCAGCAGCATGACAGACCCTTCTAATACCAATAGCAACGTACTTTTAGGGAATCCTGACAACAATCAGGGCCAGCCAGAGAACCCTTTAAGAAGTAAAACTGCGACAAGATTGGCATTGTGGTATGACATTGTGATGCTGCTCGTCATCGTGATTGACCTGGGCATCATTAGCCTAGACTTGCTATTAATGAGTAAGTTTATGGCTCAAGTGGCTGAGTGGCTAAACCTATCTCAGCCCTTAGCTTTTTATGTAGATGATATCCACCACCCTCTTCGTGTTATGGGTGGCTTTTTTACTATTTTTCTAATTGCAGAGTTGGCCTTTCGTTGGCTGCTGTCTATATTAAGCAAGCAGTATACCCGATGGTTTTTCTTTCCCTTCGCCCATTGGTATGAAGTGTTAGGCTGTTTTCCACAATTTCGTGCTTTGCGGTTGTTACGGGCGTTCTTTATTGGACGTAAACTGTATCAGCTTGGCTATCAAGTTTTGCCACAAAAGTGGATCAATCGCGGTAAGTTTTATTACGACGTGGTATTTGAAGAATTATCAGACCGAGTGATTTTAACGGCCACAGATAACTTGCGCCAACAGTTTGCTGATGAACAGGCCAACCAACGTTTTATTGAAGATACGTTTAATAAAAACCGTCCTCAAATCCAAGCCATGTTATCGTCTATACTCAAGCAAGAGCTTGGGCCACAGCTTAGACAGATGGCCCAAAGCCAAGCTACCCACGAGCTATCCATACAAGTTGGGGTCGCCGTTCAAGAAGCCTTAAATAATACGCCTGAGCTCAGACGTTATCTTCGACTGATTCCCATTGCAGGCGGCCTAATTGAAGGGCAATTGCATAGCATTAGTCAGAGCATCGGTGAAAATATCACGCAAACCTTATTTTCACATTTGACCCAAAGTCACATTACTGATGCAATCATTGATGAAGTCGCGCAAGCAGTGGTCAACATTGATTTACAAAACCCAGAACTAGATGCTTTGGTGAATAATATAATAGAAGATGGCCTGACAGCCTTTGAAAAACAGGTTAAAGTTCAGCAATGGAAGCATCAAGAGTACTTGCATCTGTAGCGTATTATTATAATAATCAGTGCTAACAACACCACCATAAAAATACTGACTGATTACCCCCTTATTAAACTCACAACTTATTAAAAACTTTGCTATTTTTTTGTTTAAGGATACGTTATGACAGCCCCGACAGAGGTTACTTCGTCATTAAAAATGTATGGCAAGATGCTGACCTTCACTCGCATCAAGCTTGAAACAGCTGACCTTACTGAGATTGATGCTTATTTGGCCTCTAATTTAAGTAATAAAAACAGTCAAATTCCTGTCATTATTGATAGTGATGTGGAGCAAGACCTAGACGCCTTAGTGGATCTTTTTTGGTCATGGGGACTACAACCTATTGGGGTGGTCACCGGCATCTTGGATGAAGCTGCCAAGTCCTTACGCTTGGCCATCTTCCCAGGAGATGGAAAACGTATTGAGCTGCTAAGACCAGCCAAAAAACAAACCACTTCTGCAGCTTCAACGCCTCAAGCTACCGTTAATGCCACGGCAACCACGGATAATGAGGATGGTAGTAAAACGGTCAGCCCTACCCAATCCCAGACTCCTGTTACCGAAACAGAGATACATTCTGAAGGGGCTAGCTTGAGTGAAGCTGACGCCATGACCACCTTGTTTTATGATCAAATGCTACGCTCAGGGCAGAGCATCAACCATGTGGGAGGAGATTTAGTGCTGACCGATAGTGTCAATAACGGCGCTGAAGCCATCACTGATAATAGCTTGCATGTCTATGGTCGAGCACAAGGTCGTTTAGTTGCAGGCGCAACCGGAGACAAAGATGCCCGAATTTTCTGTCAACGCTTTAACCCTTCATTGGTCTCTGTCGCAGGCACCTACTGCTTACATGACAGTATCCCTGAAGAAATGATTGATAAGCCCGTTCAAGTTAGATTTGTAGAAGGCCAAGGTTTGGTATTTGAGATTATAAAAGACAGCTAATTTTTCAATGACAGTTAGTTAGGGTATGGCTTGATTAAGTGTGGTGGTCATACCCTTATCTAAAATTAATGGATGCCTTAGTCCGCAGAAATTATTGATACGCTCTATTTGATACAGACTTCTACTACCGAACCCTACTCACCTCCTTGTCGTATTTTGCTATAAATTAGAATAATCCGACCTCTCCAGTAAGAAAATAGAAATAAAAACCTGCATTAAATTCACACACATAACCCTGCTTACCCCTTTATAATCAAGCGAATACTATGACTTCAATGTTATCTGTGATAATCTAATGGCACAAAATTTGACTTTTTTGGTAGAGTTGTGCTTTAAAAGCTTTTTTAACACAAGAAGCTGAAGATTTAACCGCGCAATGTAACCAATTTTATTTTAGTTGTGGGCAACTGATTGTCCATTTTCAGATTTATAGGAGTATGCCATAGTGGCAAAAATCGTTGTAATTACCTCAGGTAAAGGCGGTGTCGGCAAAACGACGACAAGTGCTTCTTTTGCCGCAGGCTTAGCATTACGTGGTTACAAAACAGTGGTCATCGACTTCGATGTGGGTTTACGTAACCTTGATTTGCTTATGGGCTGTGAAAACCGCATTGTTTATGATTTCGTTGATGTAATCTCAGGAAACGCTCGCTTACAGCAAGCTTTGGTTAAAGACAAGCAATTAGAGAACCTATACATTCTTCCTGCCAGTCAGACCAGAGACAAAGATGCCCTAACTAATGAAGGCGTAGCCGAAGTTATCGAAGAGTTGTCAAAGCAATTTGACTACATCATTTGTGACTCGCCAGCGGGTATTGAACGTGGTGCTCAACTTGCGATGTACCATGCCGATGAAGCCATCATCGTTACCAACCCTGAAATCTCATCCGTACGTGACTCTGACCGTATTATTGGTGTGCTACAAAGCCGTACGAAGAAGGTAGAGGAAGGTACAGGTACTGTCCGCGAGCACTTGGTTATTAACCGTTATAACCCAGAACGCGCTGCGGCTAAAGAGATGATGGACATCGATACCATTTCTAACGACATCTTGAAAGTTCCCTTACTTGGGGTTGTTCCAGAAAGTAATAGTGTCCTTGAGGCTTCTAACCACGGTGAACCTGTTATTCACTATCAAGACTCAGTAGCAGGTCAGTGTTACGATGATATCGTTGCACGCTTCTTAGGTGAAGAAAGACCGTTACGTCATATTGATGTTAAGAAGAAAAGTTTCTTACAACGCTGGTTTGGGGGTTAAGTATGTCTAGAAAAAAAGGATTTTGGAGCAGTCTGTTTGGCACAGAGACAAAAACCTCTGGTAGCGCCAACACAGCCACTGAGCGACTTAAGGTTATCGTTGCTAGTGAAAACCGTTTAAACTCTCGTCTTACCGCTGACCGCATTGAGAAAATGAAGCGTGAAATTCTTGAAGTGGTAAACAAGTATGTTAACGGTGTACAAATTAATGATGTAAACATCAACCACCGTCATGAAGACGATCTGGACGTGTTAGAGATGAACATCAACTTGCCTGATGCTAAGTAAATCCTAGCACAGTCTTAAGTTAATAAAAAAATCGCCAACGGGCGATTTTTTTATGCTTGCTAGACAATTATTTGATGCGCGACATGATATTGTCTTTTTTGATAAATTGATGCTGTAACGCCCCTAAGATATGTATCGCCGTAAACACCAAAATCGCAGGCCAAATCACATCGGTATGTAGGTTGTTAAAAAATCTTGCCTGACCACGATCCGTAGCCAATATGCTAGGCAGATTAAACAGACCAAACATATCAATACTTCTACCTCCATACCAAGTCATTAAGATGCCAGACAGCGGCATAGCAAATAGCAGGACATAAAGCAGTAAATGCGTCAAATGTGAAACCATACGTTGCCACTTAGCCACAGGTAAGTCTGCAGGGGTTGGACTAATCACTCTACTGATAACCCTAGCAATCATCCAAAACAACAAGCTCACCCCAAAGGCCCGGTGTAAATCTAAATAGGTCTCCCCCGCTGAGGAGCCTTCATGTAGGGTAATCATGCCCCAAACCACAATAAGCAGCAGCACGCTGCCCCAATGAAAAATCTTTACTGCCGAAGACCATTTGTTAGGTTTTACTGCTGTTACGGTATTAGCGCGACGATTATTTGGTGCAATAGACATAAATTACCTATCCACTTTAAATTAATAAAAATAAAATAATAGCTCATTATCATAGCAACGGGTCATTACTTTGTGTAAATATTTACTTTTTAATCAACACTAACCTTCTACTAGTGTCTCTTTGCTAACTGAGTTGATAACCTCTGTAAGTCAGGCACGACATAAGTTTTCTCACCTATAGTCACATGCTGATAGCTATAATTTTGCCGGCCACTGGCTGTAGCTAGAGAGCTGGTTTCAATGTCTTTTATATCCGTCATTTTAATTTGTTGTTGCCGTAATGAACCTTGAATAAGCAGCGCTATACGCTGATCATCCTGACTGCCCTCTAGCACTACTAGGCTCTCTGGCTTAGCACCTTCTGCTAATAACCTGAATACAGGGAGGGTATGACCCTGCCACTCACAGTGCTTTAAAATCATATCACAGGCCCTGATCCCAATAACCAACTCTGTGGGCACTACCCAATCAGAGGATTCAGCTGTGGGAATAAAGGTGACAGACAAACCGTTTTGATTAAATATTAGCTGTTCACGGGTATTGGGCTGCTGTAAAGGGGTATGGGTCACAATGTCTCCGTAGAATCTGTCATAAGATACTGCAAATGTTTGGCTAGCTGTGCTACTGAAGCCTGCACTGGTTCTCGATTAAGTTCACTAACACTCGTAGAGCTACCCTCTTTGTGTTGCCAAAGCTTACTGCCTTGACTGGCAAGATAGTCAATAAAATCTGATTGATATAAAGCACTTGAGTCTGCAAACTCAATACAAATCAACTGATCAGCCAAGGCCAAACTGAAATTTTGTACTATCTGCATGATATAAGACTGACTTTGAGTCAAGTTGGACTCACTTCCCACTATCAGTCGGCCTGTAGAGTCGCAAACCACGTCAAGCTCAGGCGGTATAATATAACACTGACCTGCCTGCATATTTAACGACAAATCAACCACTTGGCAACGCCACTCATTATTTGCGGTAAGTGCTTTAGGTAAGCTGTGTAGATAACTATTTAGCTCATTTTTTGGCGGAAAGATTAAAACTATGGCAATGGGCAAGCTGCTTGGTAAGCTATTTAGAAAGTCTCTGCCAGCAGCCATGTCATTCAGACTACTTACCACCAGCACAACCACTTTCTGCCAAGGCTGATACCTTTTGGCAGCCACACTCGTGGTTTGTACCAAAGAGGAAGGTAACCCTAGTAGGCTAACCAGCTTACGCTTTAATTTACGCTGCCACTTAGCATATAAATTTATCTCACTACCCCTTGGTGCAGGTTCAAAGCCAACCAACACCTGAGGCTTGGTCAGTTCAGAGGTCGGCAGCCTAGACTCTGACTCACTGAGTGGCTGCAACGGACTGTCTAAGACGGTGTACAGCTGCTCATTATAATCACTATCTACTAGCCACAACTGTGCAGGTAATAAAAGATGACTCGGCTCAAGCTGCTCTGGAGACATACAGGCCAATACTGTCATTCCCCACTGGGTCAAAGTATGTTGAAAAGCTTGGCGTTGTTGCACTTTTGCTGCTATCACCACCACCCTAATTTTTGCTAAGTCAATGCTGCTATCACTCATGGTACAAGGCCTCACTTAGGCTTAATTAAGGCTTGAATAGAAGCAATCAAAGCAGACTCTTGGAAGGGTTTGCCCATATAATCATTGACCCCTATTTGCCGGGCTTTCTCACGGTGCTTCTCACCCGTTCTTGAGGTAATCATAATAATAGGCAGAGTCATAATCTCTGGGTTATGACGCACATGACTTGCCACCTCAAAGCCATCCATACGTGGCATTTCGATATCCAATAACATGAGGTCAGGGCGTAAGGTTTGTAATATCTCTATTGCTTCTACCCCGTCTCTAGCCACATGGGTGTCATAGCCTTGGCGCTGTAATAAGCGGGAGGTTACCTTGCGGACGGTCACTGAGTCATCGACTATCAGAATCTGTGGCTTAGATTGCGCTTTAGGTATATTAGACTGAGTCCCTGTCGACTTCATAGCCTTAGCGCCCTCATTAACTCTTGGTTTTAAGATAGAAGTCTCTCGAATGTCAGCTTCACGCATCAGCGCTAAAGTATCCAAAATCAACATTACTGACCCTTCAGCAGTAATGGTTGCTGCCGATAGCCCAGGAATAGAGGACAACAAGTCACCAAGCGGCTTCACTACTACTTCTGTACGTGAGCCAATGATTTCATCGACCTGTACGGCTAGATTCTGACCGGCTTGGTTCTTCAATAACAAGACCGGCCAGTTTCCTCTCCTGCTTAAAGTTTGTGGCTGGGGCACTTCACTCTGTAACAGTTGATTGAGATGTCTGAGTCGATAGTTATCCGCTGCTATTTTGAATACCGCGTCGCTGCTGCGTTTTGATTTCGCCCCAACTGTTTTTGCCTGTTGAGGATAATAAAAGTTTAACAACTGCTGGGCAGGCACTCGCTCAACCCGTTCAATTTGTAGTAAGGGTATTGCAAATATTTGGCTACCAGAACGTACTACCAGTGCCTCAGCCACCGCAAGTGTCAGGGGTAGCCTTAATACAAACTCACTGCCTCGACCCGATTCAGAATATACGGTAACACTACCCCCTAAGCGGCGGACCTCGTTTAATACCACATCCATACCCACACCTCGACCCGAGATCTGAGTCAAACTGCTGGCGGTAGAAAGACCTGCATGAAAAATATACTGCATGACTTCTAAATCAGTAATCGAGGTGTCATTGGCGTCAATTAGGCCTCGACTAATGGCTTTATGCCTTACTGAATCTACATCAATACCACGACCATCGTCTTTGAAGCGAATGACAATTTCACTGCCTTCTCGCTTTATTTCGATGATAATCTGACCTTCACTCGGCTTACCCACCCTATCACGTTGCTCAGGGAGTTCGATACCATGATCTACCGAGTTTCGAAGCATGTGTTCAAGGGGAGCCGTCAGCCGCTCTAGTACGGTTCTATCAATCTCATCATGCTCAGTTGTTACCTCCAACTTAACCGGCTTACCCAGTTCGTTGGCGGTCTGACGCACTGTCCGCTGTAATCGTGGTAAAAGGCGAGAGAAAGAAACCATTCTTGATGTCATTAGCCCTTCATGCAGCTGTGTCTGCGATTGTGACAGCTGAAATAGCAGGCTCTCTGTACCTTGGGTTTTGTTGTATAAACTGGATTTGAGCTCCAGTAAATCTGAAGCAGACTCCGACAAGGATTTAGACAGCTGATTTAGAGCAGAGTACTGATCCATCTCTAAAGGGTCAAAGCTTTGGTCTTGCTGTAAATATCTGTCCTCAATTTGAGATCGAACCTGTGCCTCAAGCTCGATATCCATCTGACGTAACTGCTCAGCCAGACGCTGTACGGTTCTCTCCATCTCATCTAGGGTCTGGCCCACGCCACTCATGCTCAATTCAATACGAGAGCGACTAATGGCAGCCTCGCCTGACAGATCAATCATTTCTTCCATCAGCCTTGAAGGTACACGGATTAGCTCTTGAGAGGCTGACTGCGGCTCATCCTGTGTCTCCTCTCCTAACCAAGGCGGCATCTCGCTGATATCCCGCAATCCCAAGCGTGCCTCACGCCAGCTTTGATACTGCTCAATGGCCTGCACATAATCTCGCAAAGAAGCGTCCATTACTGGCAATGCCTGATCTGAATCCAAACGCCCCTCAACCATGGCCTTTAACTGCTTAACGATAGCCGGCGCTTTGGGCGGATTAACACTGTGCTGTAGCAAGTACAGGGCTTTTTGCAGCCAGTCATGAGCACTGTGTAACGGGCCAAGTGCTAGAGACAATAACCACTCAACCTCAGCATCCATTTTCTCAATTTTCAGATAAACTTTTTGCAGCGCCTCTATAACCTCTGAAGCTGCGGTGGCATGTACCATATTTACGCCACCTTGTAGTAAGTGCAGCTCATGCTGCAGCTGCTCAGCTAGAGACCGCAACTCGTCAACAGGTAGTTCATTAGAGCTTTCATTAAAGCCTACTTTGTCCTTAGACTCAGCCTCTTCGACGGCATCACTCTGATTCTGCTGGCTAGCTAGGGCCTTGAACTCAGATACTTGGGCCACTAACTTTTCAAAATTGACTTCAAGGCTAGGCAGTAACTCAGCAGCTTCCTCCAAGAATACAGCCAGAATTTCAGGATCAGGCTCTTCTTTATCCCAAGACTCTGACTTTATGGCTTCAAAATCAAGCTCAATGCTATCTCTATCTTCTATAACTTCAGACTCTGTCACAGATTCAGGCAATTCTACTGCTTGAGTAGTGATGCCTGATGAAGGACTGTCTGGGAAGAGACTCTCTGTAGAGGAGCTTGCTTTGGAAAGGGTATCTTGCGAAGGGAGGTCACTCTGCAGCTTATCCTCTGCAACGTCTACTTTAGCAACAGCTGCCTCAGTGGCATCCACTGTGTCACTGGCCCCCTCACTGGCATCGCTAACGATTTTAGAATAAGCCTCCGTGGTATTATCTTTAGCCAAAGATTTACTTTGGGCCAATAAACGAAGCTGCTGCACCATTTCTGGAGCAGAAAAAGATGTATTGTGACGGGCCAGATGCTCAATTTGATCGGATATAACATCTTGCACCGACTGCATGACTTCCACCCAATCTTCAGTAGGAATAATTTGTTGGTCAACAAAATGGTCATAAAGCGTCTCAGCTTCATGACTAAGCTCCGCAATGGCTTCAATGCTGGCCATACGAGCACCACCTTTAAGGGTATGCAAATGGCGCTGCAAGACTTTAACGGGTGTTAAATCATCGGGAGCTTGTCGCCACAATAAGAGTTGTTGTTGGCTCTCTTCACTCAACTCTTGGGCTTCTTCAACGAATATGGCTAATAGCTCTTGATCTGCTTCGTTCTCTACTTCTGACTCTTTTAATTGATTTTTAAGCGTATTTGCTTTTGCAGCTAAGCGATACAGCCCTTGTACTGCCTCAGGATTTAGCTGTAAAGCCATCTTGCCAGCAAGCGAATCAAACAAACCAGTTAACTGTTCGTGCCCTGCAATTAAAGCCTCAATACTATTGGGTTCCTGCACCAAGCGTGGGAACTGACACACAGCTTGGTAAGCTTGCTGTAGGGCCATTAACAACTCATTGAAAATAGCAGAGCTGGTCACCTTACTCGCCAAAAGCTGACTTTGACTTTGCAACTGATTGGCATAATCAATAATCTGTGTCTCTTGATGAGCAGACAAGTCTTCGGCACTATCAAATACCTTGCGTAGCTCCCACTCGGCATCTAATAGCTCATCAATGCCTTCTATCAGCTCAGCCACCGTATACTCAACATCCCTATCGCCGTCTTGTTCGGCAGCCTCTTCTGCTACGCTGTGCTCTGCTGATGCTACGATGAACTCAGACTTTTGATTTAGACTCTCGTCCAGTTCTCGCTCAAGCTCTTCTATTTCTAGCTGTGTTTGTGCTGACACACTGCCTTGTTCTTCTTGCTGTAGGTAATACTTAAGCAGCTGTACTGCCTGAGCGATAACCTGTAAATGCTGAACGGTTATCGTCTCGCCTTTTTGTTGCAGCTTTTGTAACCCACTCTCAATCTTGGCACTAATTGCACTTATCTGATGCGAAGACTGACTGCTAGCCGCTCCTGTTAAAGTATGAAAAGCTCGGACTAACTCATCCTTAACCAATCCCTTATGCTTGACAGAAGCCGCTTGCGACATGGCTTCAATAGACTCAATCAGCTCTTTAACTTCTGAGATGAAAAGCTGTTTTAACTCTTCTGCGTCTTGTTCGGCCGTAGACTGGACAGTTTCTACTGGCTCTGGCTGTGCTAATTTGGCGTAATCAAAGTCTGGATGTTTATTGTTGGCATAAAGGGTAGCGGCGGCCATCCAGACTTTCACGGTTTCAGGATAATCTGTTTGATATTGATAACAGTCAATGAGGGCAGAAAACTCGTTAATAACTTCTGATAATAACTGCCACATTCCAAAGGTGGGAGCAATACTGTTGTCCAGTACCCGATTGAGCATATTCTCAATGGCCCAAGCCAACTCAGCCAGACTGTAAGCGCCGACCATACGACCTGAACCCTTTAAAGTATGAAACCCTCTTCGGATAGTGGTGAGAGCTTCTGGACTATCTTCCAACGAGGTCATCTGTGAAAACTGAGCTCTGATCTCTTGTAAGACTTCCTGAGCCTCTTCGATATAGATGGCTTTTATTTCTGCCTCATACTCATCACCCTCACCTTCAGCATCGGCAGGTAAATCAACCTCGGCCAATGCTGAATCTAATAGCGACTGTGTGGACTGTAAGTTATTTGGGCTAGAAGCCTCAACTTCCTCCTCAGAACTAAGCTCAGCTAAAGTTTGATCAGCCTCAGGATTATCAACGCTTAGATCAGCTGTTGTCCTCTCTTCTTTATTTGATACAAAGCGGCGATTTAAGCTGATAACCACACTGTCTTGATCCTCTGCCGATGATGCACTGCTGCCAGTGTATTCAGAGGGTATTATTTTTGGCGTACGGCTCATTATAAGTCCTTCAGGGAAGCACCGCCCTGCTCTAACTTAAAGCCAGACACTGACTTTTGTAATGAAGCCGCCATCTCATTGAGCTGACCTACTGAATCAGCAGTGGTTCGAGTCGCTGCCGTTGTGGTTGAGGTAATTTGTTGAATAACTTCCATGTTTTGTGAGATTTGACCAGCAGACGAGGCCTGTAATTGTGCCTCATTGGAGATCTGCTGAATAAGATCAGCCAGACTACTCGATACCGTTTGCACCTCTTTAAGCGCCTCACCGGCATCAGTCGCCAGCTTCGCCCCTTGCACCACTTCTGTGGTGGTTGACTCCATGGACATCACCGCCTCATTGGTATCCGCCTGAATAGTTTTTACCAGACCTTCAATCTGCTTAGTGGCATTGGCAGAACGTTCAGCCAAACGCTGTACTTCATCAGCAACTACCGCAAAGCCGCGCCCAGCCTCACCTGCCATAGAAGCTTGAATGGCCGCATTAAGAGCTAGAACGTTGGTTTGGTCAGCAATGTCATTAATTAAGCCAACGATATCCCCAATTTCTTGTGAAGACTCGCCTAAGCGTTTGATGCGTTTTGAGGTTTCTTGGATTTGTTCACGAATGGTGCTCATACCATCAATCGAGCGCTGTACTACCTGTGCCCCATTATGAGCAATGGCCACAGATCGGTCAGCTACTGAAGCCGACTGAGTGGCACTGGTAGAAACCTGCTTAATAGAGTTCACCATGTCAGCAATGGCAGCAGATACACTAGCAATTTTTTGAGCTTGTTGCTCTGAAGCAGCCGCAAGCTCAGTCGCTGTCAACTGAGTTTGCTGCGAGGACTGTGTCACACTCGCTGCGGTATCATTAATGGCTTGCACCAAATGTCGCAACTGCTCAATAGCAAAGTTTACCGAGTCCGCAATGGCACCAGTAATGTCTTCTGTGACCGTGGCATTAACCGTTAGATCCCCTTCTGCGACATATTCAAGCTCATCCAGTAAACGCAAAATAGCGGCCTGGTTTTTCTCGTTTTCATCTTGAGCACTACGAGCCCGTTGAAACTGGGCATCCATCTCATCACGCTGACGCAAAGTTTCTTTTTCGATAAGCAGTCGCTGGGTCTGGCTATTGGCGTGGTACAGACGATAGATGGCGTATAAGCTGCCTAACAAGCTTAATAAAAATAGCAATGCTGGCAGAATAATATTACTGCGCGATAATAAATGACGATCAATAGGCTGTAGCTGACTTTGAGTTTCAGCAACAAATGTGCCTACTTTATCTGCGCTTTGTTGTAACTCTGGGTCCACAAACAGACCCTCACTGTCATTTTCACTATCTTTTGCAAAGTCATGATCGATAATGGACTGTACTTCTGGCTTTATCTGTTGCCAGCGCTGATCGATAGTTTTGTACAGATTAGAGTCATCGAAACTTTGATTCTGAACTTGATCTAAAGCAGACTGATACTCAGTCATTTCAGCAGTCAACTGCTTCTGAGCGACCGTTCTTTTTTCATCCTCTGTGGTGAAGACAGCTTCGTTAACGTGGCGGGCTAAATGACTTGAGGAGACTTCCAACTGATTAACAGCCGATACATAGCTTGAGACTTTATTGGCATTAACCATCAAATAGATTAAGCTAATTAACGCCACTAGCCCCAAAGCCAGTAACAAATAAACCCACTTTTTTTGATTATCACCTTGGTTTGAAAGTCCTTTTTTATTTGGAGAAACGGAGGGCGTGTTGGCAGGCATTTGAGCTGCATCTTTCATTCGGGCTGTCCTTAAAGTAAGTCTGATTCATGCATTATCCAGCGCATGATTTAGCTATGTGTAACGCTTAATGTTTTAATATTAAATAAGATGGATTATCTATTTCTATGGCTACTGAGCTGCCTGTAAAAACCGAGGGTCTTGAATTAACAAACTGGGCATAAATACGGGCCAAGACTGTTCACCTTCCTCAAAGTGACCATGATTATAGGGCAAAAACGGGGAGTTAGCAGCCAAGCTCTTCGGCAAGTATTGATGGGCAAAAAAATTCTTGATGTGTCCCACCCTATCTACCAATAGCCCCACCTGTAAGCTTTGATGTTTAATGACCAGTAGCTTACTTTTGGGCCCAGTATTTTTTTGATTAACAAACTTTGCAAGATCCGCTATGGGTAGAATTTGACCCCGTATATTAGCAATACCTAATAGCCAAGGCTTAGATAAGGGCACAGTAGTTAAGCTATCAGGGACCGATAGGATTTCTACCACCTCCCCAATCGGTGCCACAAATGTCTCTCCGGCTACTTCAAAAGCGATACCTTGCCACTGCTCAGCCGGCTTAGGTTGGCGCTCTGCTTTTCGTGATTTTGCCAGGCGCTCTAAGCGCAGCAACTCAATAAATCCTTTTAACGCCACGTTGGCTATCCTGTTGTTTAGTTATTCATTAGTTGGTTAGTAAGCTTATGGGTTTAGGAGGTAATGACAGATTGAATGGTTTGTAGCAGCTGCTGCTCATTCACCGGCTTAGTTAAGTAAGCCTGCGCCCCTTGTCGTTTGCCCCAGACTCGATCGGTTTCTTGGTTTTTGGTGCTAATCATTATCACCGGTATCTGGCTGGTACTTTCGTGACGGCTGATTTTACGAGTGGCCTGAAACCCATTCATCTCCGGCATCACAATATCCATCAAAATAACATCAGGCAGATGACTCATCGCCATCTCAACCCCTTGCTCACCGTTAGTAGCCTCTATTACTTCAAAATTATTCTTACTTAGTAAATCACGAAAACGGGCCATTTCAGAATGAGAATCTTCGACTATCAAAACCTTATACATAGCTTACCTCTTTAATTGCTTGGTGGCCTTAGACTACGATTTTTTGTAATGCTGGCGAATGGCCTCATATAGCTCATCCTTACTAAAAGGCTTGGTCAGATATTCATCTGCTCCAACGATACGACCTCGGGCTTTGTCAAACAAACCATCTTTTGAGGACAGCATAATAATCGGGGTATCGGCAAAGTCCTTATTGTTTTTAACAATAGCACAAGTTTGATAGCCGTCTAAACGGGGCATCATCACATCAATGAAAATCAGTTCAGGCTTATGATCTGCAATCTTAGCCAAGGCTTCAAAACCATCTACTGCTGTGACCACTTCACAGCCCACACGTTGTAATAGCATCTCTGCGGTACGGCGGATGGTCTTTGAGTCATCGATTACCATCACCTTTAAACCTTCAAAACTAATGTCCATTTTGGTTACCCTTTTTTATATGTAATAAGCACTTTTTAGTAACGCCCTAGCCTGAAATAGTTCAGACTAAATCCCTAAGCTCTTTGAATTCATAACACTCTAAATACTGTAAGCCATTAGTTATACAATTCCTTAAGCATTTTTGCACAGTATGCAAACACAACTAGCAAAACACCTAAAGAGTTTCAACACACGGACAGTCATTGCCGCTTAATTTTAATGATAAACTGTTTATTGCTATAACGAGACCCTAGATATTTGTATTATAAATATGTCTGATGCCTTTTTTAGCATAATTTACTAAGGTTTACTACCGTTACCTATATTTGACTGCCCCCTAAGTTTATTAGTACTAAGGGTAATAGGTTGAATACTTATATTTTACGGCCTATTTATGCTATTCAATTTCGGTCTTCAATTTTGAAAACAGAGAGTAGATTAAATCAAGAGCACTACTGACTGTGTAACAATAGAGATTAAAAGTAACAAACTGTGTATTGTTAAGATAGGCAGTGGCTAGCGAATATAGTTATAATACGACTTAAAGTAGTCATGCATACTCAGTAAAAATAACGACCCAGTAAAATAACAATCAAATTACTGGCTAACAACAAACAACGACTGACCCACTAAATAAATGCTGAGTTAACCCAATACAGATACAAACCATTTATTAAACAAATTATTGAATAATTTAAGGATTATTATGAGCAAACAAATACTAATAATTGAAGATGATCCAGATTTAGCAGAACTGATTAGCGATTATTTAACGATGAACTATTATGAAGTTCATCATGCTCCTACTGGCCAAGAAGGCTTAGATATCTTAGACGCCAAAGAGCGTGCTATTGACTTGATTATCTTAGACTTAATGCTTCCTGATATGGATGGTATGCAAGTTTGTCAGAAGATTCGTGGCAGCAAAAATAGCCAAACCAATAAAGTGCCTATTGTGATGTTAACCGCTAAAGGGGACACCACAGATCGAGTATTAGGTTTAGAGATGGGTGCTGACGACTATATCGCCAAGCCCTTTGAGCCTCGTGAGCTGTTGGCACGTATCCGTGCTGTCTTGCGCCGTCATGAGCAGCCAAACCAAGCCGACAGTCAGTCAGACAGCTTAACTTTTGGTCGTCTAAGTGTCTTCCCAGATAGTCACGAAGTGACCATTGATGATAAGCCTGTGCGTTTAACCACGCACCAGTTTCAGCTGCTACACTACTTTGCCACTCATGCTGGTAAAGTATTAAACCGTGAGCAGTTATGGCAAGCTATGCCCAATGATGACAGCTCAGATAACATTGATCGTGCTATTGATGTGCATATCTCTCGTCTAAGAGCTTTAATCGAAGACAACCCTCGCCAGCCAAAACGCATTATTACGGTTCGTGGTGTGGGTTATCAATTTGCCACTGACCAAGTATAGTTAAAAACTTACTGCTTTAACCCCTTAGCGATTCAATTTTATAATCAGGTTGAATCGCTATCTTATTTTTAGCAGACCCAGTTTATATTAGACATTTCTATGACTCGTCGCCCTCGATTTGGTATGACCTCCGTCTTTAGTAAGCTTTTTACCAGTGTGGTACTCACTCTGGTATTGTTTGCTGCCGGTATGGTTACCCTTATGAACCTCGTGCACAACAACTCAGCCGATGCCCGCTGGGAGGTGCTTGCGAAGCAAATTGTTAGCCAAATCGACCCTTTTGTGGACGAGCTAGATAACGCCACTACCATGAACGAGCTTTTACAAGCTCGATTTATGCTGGCCGTTGTCAAAAGAAGTTTTGATGTTTTTGATGAGTCGCTACAAGCGAAGATGGGACTTTATGACCGCAATGGCAACTTGCTGATTCAAACCGATGACAGTGATTTACCAAAGCAGCTTCCTGATGATCCCTCCTTTATCTCGCGTATGTTGCCGGCGTTTTTTTCTTCAGATCAGGTCAACGTCCAAGCGATGAGTGATCGTGGCTATACTTTATTGTATGAGCCAAGAAACCCACCAAAACGCTCGGAGTTGTGGGCGGTATTAAATATCTTTACGGGTACCATTGCCCTTATTACCCTTATGTCATTCGTTCTGTGGTGGATTGCCCACTCGATGACTTGGCGTATCGACCAGATGAGCAAGCAGATGGCTCAGCTAGGGGAAGGTGACTTTAGTGTCCGCGTGCCTGCCAAAGGGACGGATGAGATTGCCAGCTTGGCTAGAGGCTTCAACCAAGCTGCGCAGAAGATTGAGCAGCTCATTGATGCCAACAACTTACTGCTAGCCCATGCCTCGCATGAACTTCGCACTCCGATTACCCGAATTCGTCTACAGATTGAGATGATGGAGATGCTGGCCAATGAAATGTCAGAGGAAACTCAGGCTAAATTTCATAAACGAGCTCAAGCGGTCAATCGTGATTTAACCGGCCTCAATGACTTGGTAGAAAGCATCTTGTTGGTGAGTCGCTTGGATGCGGGCCATGCGGCACAAAGTAATGAGCGTTTTGATTTTTATGAGCTTATTAGCCAAGAGTGTCAGCACTATCCTGAAGCCTCATTGTATGGCCGCCCCTTAGTGATTGAAGGTCAGCCCAAGCTACTGATTCACCTGATACGAAATTTATTAAACAATGCTTTGATTCATGGCGAGCCGCCGATTGAAGTACATCTTTATGGTGTGGTCGAACAAGAAGAGGCGCTTTATCCGCCTAAGCAGCTATTAGATCAAATTGCGTTGGCCAAATCAGAAGGCGATACTTCAGAGGGTCAGTCTTTAACCTTAGAAAATGGCTCAACTGATATTGAGCAAGATAACCTGACTGACACTTTAGCTGAGACTGAACTGACCCCTGATAGTCATGGCGAGCATGATGAGTCTGCTAACTTGGAGACTGTAGGTCCAAAAGCTGCGGAGCAGTCAGCCCAATCTGAAGCACAGGAATCCTCTAAAAACCAAGACAAAACCAACAATAAAGCAAAAGCTGACTCTTCAAAACTTAATGATATGGGCTTCGCTAAGCGCTTACGTCGCCCTAAAGCTGAGCCCATTATTGAGCCTAATTTTGCAGTATTGGCCGTCATTGACCAGGGTAAAGGGATTCCTTTGGACAAACGTGATGAGATTTTCAGTCCTTTTGTCCGCTTGCAACAGCAAAGAAAAGGCTCGGGACTGGGATTGTCTTTGGTGGCTCAAATTGTTGAAGCTCACAATGGCCGTATTCGCACCGATACTTACAACGGCCGGACCCGCTTTATTGTGTTACTTCCGGTCAATGACAGTGTTACGGTAGAAAAACCCAGCTTTTCGTAAGCCTCATTTGTCATAAGCAAGCCAAGTCACTGATAGACTAAAGCGGTAGCCCTGCCCTAACCAAAGAACAACTGCTTGGCCAGTCTAAAGGTATTGCAGTGAGCTTCTACCACATCTTCAATATCCTCAGAATACCCACCCCCCATTACAACCGAGATGGGGATATTATTATCTCTAGCTTGGCGTAATACAAAGTCATCGCGTTGTTTACAGCCTTCAGGAGTTAAAGCCAGCTTACCAAGCTTATCAGTTGCTAATACATCCACTGCGGACTGATAAAAAATCAAATCCGGTTTATGCTCAGCAATGAGATTTGGCAGGGTCTGCTTTAACTGGGTCAGATAGGTCTCGTCATCGGTGTCATTGGCCAGTTCAATATCTAAATCTGAAGGGGGTTTTCGAAAAGGATAATTCTTCTCTCCGTGCATGCTAAACACAAACACTCTTGGCTCATTGGCCATAATACTGGCGTTACCATTGCCTTGATGCACATCCAAATCCACTACTAATATTCGTTCCGCTTCGCCGCGAGATAGTAGTAAATTACTGGCAATACATACGTCATTAAAAACACAAAAACCTTCGCCATGGTCAGCAAAAGAGTGATGCGTCCCACCGGCCACATTCAAAGACACCCCATATTGCTTGGCATACAAAGCACACTCATAAGTGGCGTGGGCAATATATCTGCCACGCTCTACCAATTCAGGAGTCATCTCAAATCCTATCGCTCTTGCCTCTTTACGCGATAAAGTTTGAGTCTTTAGTTTTTGCCAATATTCAGGGGTATGAGTGGTAAGAATTTCTTCTTCAGTCAATTTGTCAGGAGCAAAGAAGTTGTCTTCGCTCAAAATCCCTTCCTCTATCAAGCGCTCAGGTATTAACCTATATTTTTGCATAGGGAAACGATGCTTCTCTGGCACTTGGTAAAGAAAGATGGGAGAAAATGCAACTTTTAACATATTACCTTTAACTTATCTCTGATGTGTCTCTAAAACTAGGGCACCGTTAGGGTTAGTCTTAATTGTAGCGACCTGCTACTGTGGCACCCGAGTTGCTAAAAAGAAAGTCTTATCCATCTGCGCTTTGCTCAGCTCTTCGAGTAAAGTGTCTAACTCGAAGTCCTTAGGATCACTGGTAATGAGATCGCTAAATAAGGGAGCAAACGAGGCTGTCATGGCCATCACCCCTTTTAACAGATAGCTGATCACCGTGGGTGGCACAAACCCGCCGCTGGCATTGATGATAGACTCCAGATCTAGAGAGTTTTTAAATCTTATCTCACCATCGCGAATATCAATCTCAACACAGCCTAGCATCATGTCATAGTTAAGCTGAGTGGCCAGCGTCATTCCTGCCTGTAAATGAGATTCAGGCAAGTGAAAAGGGAGTACCCCATAGAAAGAAACCAGCTGAGTGTGTTCATGGACACGAATCACGCAGCCCCACTCTACCTCACCTTTTTCTATCGCTGCGTGAGCATCGGCCGACTGCTCAGCCTCAGTACGAGCTGTATCGCTGTTGCTGCCTTCTTGATAATAACGCATCGCCATTGAAATATGATGCACGTTTCTTTTACTGATACTGCCTTGATACTTTTGAGTTTGATTACCGGAGGGTACGTCAGCAGGATCTTGGTCAGGGTCATTAAATTCACTTTCGGTGGCCGGCTCATGATAATAATAACTAAGGTCGCTGGCTTCTAAGAAGTCTAAGATACTATCGGTTATCGGGTTTTCTGAGTTTTGTATCGCAGCGGTGCGCTGTTTCATATTGTCCGCTTCATCTAAATTAGACAAACTGATAAATTTCACTGAAGCTTCCTCAGGCGCTCCTTCTGCATAATCTTCTTCTGTGTCACGAGTGGTCGACTGATAACTTTCTGTCGATAATTTAAAATTATCACTATTTCCGGAGTCATGCTTGTGGCTCTTATTATAGTTATAAGCCTCATGCTTGGGTCGTGTATGCTGAGACTGTTGAGATTGGGACATCTCCTCTTTAGCAGTATCAGATCGGGCGTCAGAGGAAGGCTCACTACTTGCAGCAGCTTCCTTACCAGATTTTACTACTGGTCTGTTGTCAGACTGAGCGGTATCGGCCCTGTCCTTGATGCTACTTTCTTCAGCAGTTAATAGGTATTTTAATCGTTGCCAAAAAGACGGTTTTTTTTGTGAGCTCATAATAGGGACAATACGTTAGTTGTGGGCTGAGGTTTGATATACTATGTTATATTAAAATATTAACTATATATGACGGCGGGCTGCACTTATTGCAATAGCATTAAGACAAATGCTGAACCAAGAGACAAATTGATAACAACTGACTCATACTACCCTTTATAAATTAGGTCATCATGCACTCCAATAACTCCACTAGTTCTCAGTCCTCACACTCTACTCCTGCCATACTGTCCCTGCAAGACATTACCATTCAGCGGGGAGATTTTCCCTTATGCGAAGGGGTAACACTCACCTTATCAAGTGGTGAGATTTGCCATCTTGTGGGCGCTAACGGTACCGGAAAAACCACGCTGCTAATGCAGTTGGCAGGACTGTTGCCCTTACTTGAAGGGGAGGTTTTTTATCAAGGTCAGTCTACTTTACCCATCGCTCCTTTATATGTGTCACATCAATTGGGCATTCACCCCAACCTTACGGTAAGACAAAACCTAACTTTTTTATTAAATCTTTATGGCATCAAACCTTCTGCTGAACAAATTGAAACGGCTTTGGACTGGGTAGATTTATCGGGCTTTGAAAATATGGGCAGTAATCAGCTTTCTGCAGGTCAAACCCGCCGAGTCACTTTGGCCAGACTCTATTTAATGAGCGTTCAGCAAACCCCACTATGGCTTCTAGATGAGCCTCTTACTGCGCTTGATGTCAACATGGTGGCGCGATTACAACAACGACTACAAGAATTCGTTAATAGTGGCGGTGCGGTACTGATGACCAGTCACCAAACCGTAGAGGTGGCCAATAAGTCATTAAACCTATCTGATTATTTGCCAACCTATTCGCAAGAAGGGGATTTCGATTATCTAGAGGATTATGATGACTCACAATTTGAGAATAAGGGAGTACGGTAATGAGCAAATCTACTCCTAAGTCGTCACCTAATCATACCTCCTCTCTTGGCATAGCCACTAAAGAGCTTTGGCAACGGGAGTGGCAGGTCAAACAGCAAGGTGCAGTTCAGTGGTTATACCCGTTGGTATTATTTTTGGTGATTATCACCCTATTCCCACTGGCTGTAGGCAGTGAGCCTCAGCTATTACATCGCTTAGGCGTTCCAGCCGTGTGGATTGCCGCCTTATTATCTCTGGTTATGGGGGTTGACGGACTGTTTAAACCTGCCATGGACAACGGTACTTTGGCCCAGCTGGTGGTCTCAAGAACCTCGCTGCCTCTTTGGGTGCTGATTCGTCTTACCATTCACTGGATATTTAGCAGTGGCTTGGTGGCTTTAATGAGCTTGTTAGCCGTCCCTTTATTTGGCTTATCCTGGGGAGAAGCGGGCGCGCTTTTGGCTTCCATTATACTCGGCAGCCCAATGTTATTAATGCTATCAGCGATTTCCAGCAGCTTGACTTTATCTCTAAAAAATGGGGCAGTATTAGTCCCCTTAATTGCATTACCGATTCAGTTACCCGTTCTGATATTTGCCACAGGTGCAGTAGACTTGTATGCTACTGGTCTTAATGGATTGCCGATATTGGCACTTTTGGCCGCTGGCAGTATTATTTCGGTCCTGGTCATGCCTTGGGTCATCGCCATGACTCTAAAAATGGCTTGGCTTAACTGAGGCCAATATTTGTTATAATAGCCTCAGTTATTACCTACTATTGGTTATAAAATATTTTTACTGCTACTTTCTGTTATTTATTAAGCGGCTGTTAGGATTAGGTACTAACCCTATCAGGCTCAGCCAAAACTACTGAGCTGTTGCTAGGTTATTTTTATTGCCACCCTACTTCTTTACGTAGCCTTATTGATCCGCGTGCTTTGACATTTATATAAGCACTTTTTTGCTCACACCGTGGCTTACAAGGTCGTTTTATTATGCCAAATGCTAATTCATCACCTCAAACCCCTGGCTTCTTTTCTCGCCTGTGGCAAGGATTTTTAGCCACTGTTGGGACACGAGAATTCTTTAGAATTTTCTCCCCTTGGGTTAAGTGGCTTGCTGGTATAGCAATTACTATGATTGCGATCGGCAGCATCTGGGGTCTTGGCTTTGCCCCTCCAGATTATCTGCAAGGTAACAGCTATCGCATTATCTTTATCCACGTGCCTGCAGCCAGTATTGCTTTGTCGATTTATTTCGCCTTAGCAGTGTTGGGGGTAATCTTCTTAGTGTGGCGTATTAAAACGGCAAACTTGGTGGCACAAGCCATCGCACCTATTGGTTTTTTATTGTGTGTCCTAAGCTTATTGACCGGCTCTATCTGGGCTAAGCCAACTTGGGGAACCTTCTGGGTGTGGGATGCGCGCTTAACCTCAATGCTTATTTTGGCGTTCTTATACGCTGGGGTAATGGCTTTATTTGCCGCTTTTGAACACACACCAAACCGAGGAAAAGCTGCCGCCATATTATCTATCGTAGGGGCTGTGAACCTTCCTATTATTAAATATTCGGTAAACTGGTGGAATACTTTACACCAAGGCACTACCCTGACCATCACCGAGGCCCCTAAGATGTCTATCGATATGTTAGCGCCTTTATTACTGATGATTCTGGGCACTTACTTTATGGTTGGCGCTTTAGCCATATACCGTACCAACACCCTAATCCTACGCCGTGACCAAAATAAGGCTTGGGTCAAAGAATATGTGCGTACGTCCAAATAATACGCAGACAAGCCTGGTCATTAGCCAATAAAGGAGAGCCACTGTGCAACCCTATTTTTATAGCTTCCAAGAGTTTATAGCCATGGGCGAACATGGGCCTTATGTGTGGAGTACATGGGGCATTACTGTGCTCGCTATCCTCGGCTTCATCTTTTATAGCCTCAGTCAGCGCCGTCGTCTGATTAAAGAGTTAAAAATCCAACATGCCCGTCAGCAGCAGCGTAAACAAAGAACTAAGCGCAACTAAATCTAGTAAGCTGCTCCGCTATTACTGACTGACTTAAAGTTTCAAGCGTTTTCAACTTTTTATAAAGACCTTCTTCTCTTTTGAGGTCTAAAAACTAAAGGCAATTTTATGAATGCTGTGCGTCGTAAAAAACTAATTTGGGTCGCTGCTACTTTAGCAGGTGCCATCATTGCAGTTTTGTTGGTTATCTATGCCATTGGCCAACAAACAGACTATTACTTTGATCCAACAGCTATTGCTGCTGGTGAAGCCCCACAAAACAAACGTATTCGTGCTGGAGGTATGGTAGTAAAAGACAGTGTGCGTCGTGACCCTAATGATGATTTAAAAGTTCAGTTTGCCATTACGGACTTTAATGCTTCTGTCCCCGTCAGCTATCAAGGTATCTTGCCAGATTTATTTGCTGAAAACTCAGGGGTTGTTGCTACCGGTGAAATGCAGGGTGATTTATTTGTGGCCAGCGAAGTTCTTGCCAAGCACGATGAGAACTACATGCCACCTGAAGTTGCTGCTTCATTAAAAGAAGAACATGCGGCAAAAGGCGTTACTCCAGACTCAGAGCAATTTAGTCCCGCTATCCCTGTAAAAAACGCTCCTGAAAAAGGCAATCACACTACTGATACCTTAGCTGAGTAAATCAAATCACTTAAAAGTGGGCAATAATCATGCTATAAAGAAAACAGGCAGCTTAATAAGCTGCCTGTTTTTTTGTTTTGCTTTAACTGTTTTTAATTGCTGGTTAGACTCTAAGCAAACCTTAGGGCTTTCTTAACCAGCGTAGCCAAATCTCATGTCCAATAAAGAACGTCACTGCTAAAAAGAAGGGTAGCAAATAATATAGCAGTCTAAAGACCAACAACACGGCCAATAAGTAAGTCTTATCCACCATAGGTAAGGACGCCATCATTGTCAGCTCAAAGACGCCAAGCCCACCTGGAACATGGCTTAAAATTGCCAATATCATTGACTGAACAAACGCTGCAAACACCGTAAAGTACCCTACTCCCGCATCGTGAGGGAGCAGTAGATATAAAACAAATGCCACACTCGCCAAGTCAATAATTGAGATGATAATCTGTTTAATGATCATCGCTGCAGGCGGTAAATCAAAACGCCAGCTACCTACTTGAATATGTCGACCCTGCTTACCCGACCAAGCCAGTAACCCCGCCACTATAGCCAATAGGCTAATACCTATGCCACGTATTACCGAGGCATTATGGAAAATATTTGGCACATCTATCGACAATTCAGACAACTGCATATCCAGCTGTCCCATCATAATTACTGTGGCTTCAGGGTGTAGGGCTAGTGATAAGGCTACCAAGGTGGTAATACCAAAAGTAAAAGCCATGGATACCAACCAAACAACATTGGCAATGTTCTCAGGCCTTATCTTATTTACTCCATACATCCTAAAGCGTACTCCGGAGGCAGATAAGATTGCCAATCCGATAGTATGACCAATGGCGTAAGCGGTAAATGAGGTAAATGCCACCTTCTTAAAAGGCAACTCAATGTGCATGTGTTTCAATGCAATCGTATCGTAGAGCGTCAGGACCAAGTATCCAAATGCCACCACCAGTAGGGCCAAAAAGATGTCCACATTGGGAATCTGCTCTATGGCTGCTAAAACTTCTGAGAGCTTGATGGTATGAGTGATGGTATATAGGGTTTTTAGAGCAAGAAGGAATATAAACAGCGCCAGCAAAAACAGTGTGCCGCGTAGCAAAACTACTTTAGGATTGAGGAATTTTTTTAGGTTTATAGACATACTGCCACTTAGATTAAGACACTGAGGAATTCATAGAATTTTATATAATATAACCATAGGGGCTATAATAACAGCCTCGACAATTAGTTTGTGTATTTATCATAAAAACATGCTGTAAATTATGCGATTGAGAGGCTGATATCCCTTGGTCTTATGAGGATAAATACATTTAAAAAAGTGCAGACAAAAAAAACGAGCCAAGGGCTCGTTTTTTTGATTCATTCAAAGTAATGTTTTTAAATTATCATCACTTTAAATTATCTTAGCTATTAGATAGCTGTGATACCGTGGGCTTATGGGCCTTTAGCACCTTGAGTTACTGTGAACTCAACTTCTTGGCCTTCAGCTAGGGTTTTGAAACCTGAGCTTGCGATTTCGCTGTAATGAGCAAAAACGTCTGGACCAGTTTCTGGAGCGATAAAGCCAAAACCTTTAGCTTCGTTGAACCACTTAACAGTACCTTTGATAGTATCTGACATATTCATCTTCCTAATTTTAAAACATAATGACCAATTTGGTCGGATAACGCTTGAGCAACTTCTGTAAATCTTAAAACGGAGGATTAATGCTAATACTACGAGGTAATGATTTGCTGCGGTTCTCTTAAGCAGGTGCCCAGTATATACCAATACCACAGGTAAGCAAGCTTTATTTTAAAAAAACTTAAAATAACTTTAGTTTGTTTAAAATATAGTCCTTTTTACTTCAAACTAGGCGCTTTTTCAAACTAGGCACTTTATAGTTATAAGAGTTCCTAAAATCATACTGCATCTATAATTAAATAAGCTTATGATAGTATATAGAGAGTAGGAGTTAATCACTCTCTCTATTTATGCTCTTTTAATCTTATTTACTATATAGGTGCTGCCATGAGCTATAAACATATCTTGTTAGTTACTGACCTACGCTCGGATGCCGATGTCGTTGCCCAAAAAGCAAAGTACATTCACTCACGTCAACAAGGCGCTCAGCTCTCTGTACTGCATATCATTAAAGATACGGTGGTAGGGTTTGGTTATGAAATGGTGCCTGCAGCCAGTCTGTATGATGAAATAGATGATGAGCGCTGCAAGAACGCTAGAAAGGATCTGATTGAATTTCTTGACCGTAACGGCTTAGATTGTAACAGTCAGGAAGTGACCACAGCCATTTCAAACAGTGAGGGCATTATCAACTACTGCCATAAAAATGACGTGGACTTAGTGATTATTGGTCGTCACGAGCGTCATGGTATCTCTGCCTGGATTAATGGAGCTACTGTGGATGCTATCTTGCCTAACGTTGATTGTGACGTACTGGTCGTTAAGCTAGAAAAGCCGGTTAAGGAGTAATCTAGCCAAGCGGCCTACTCATAAGTACAGCCTTATAAGTACAGCGCTCACTAGGCGTCGGGCAATCGCCATAGGTAGATGCCCACACAAAAGCAGACTAAGGCCACAGTCCAAGCGACCCATACTTGTGCATCAGGCACTGTAAAAAACAGCATAGTGCCTGATACGGTCATCATAATACAGGCGAGCCATTTAGCACGTCTAGGCACAGCCCTACGCTCTTCCCAATCACGAATATATTTACCCATATACTTGTGATTAATCAGCCATAGATAAAAACGTTTTGAGCCTCGAGCCCAGCAGGCGGCTGCCAGTAACACAAAGGGTGCAGTAGGCATCACTGGCAACAGTGCCCCTACCACACCCAGTCCAAAAAACATGCCCCCTAAGACAAGATACAGCCAACGCATTGAAGCGTACTTAGACGGGTTAATATTACCTGTGTAACGGTATTGGCTATCATCTGTCATAAAACAAGGAGGCTTATTTTATTGGTGAATTAATAGAAGTTACAGCTCTACAGCTTGACCTATCTGATCTTGTTTGGCCGCTTGAGCAATTTTTAACGCTACAGCCGCATCAAAGCTTGCTGCACCCACTGATTTAAATAAAGTAATCCCTTTCGAGCCATCAGCTGTCTCAACTTTCAGATCGCCAGAGACTAAATCCATAAGTTGACCGCTTAGCTGATCCCACTGCCAGTCACAGCCTGAATTGTCATCTGCCTGAATCAAATCACCCGCTTCGTGTTTACCGCCTTCTAAGTCATCAATAACCACATAAGCGCTTGATTCGATAACAGAGTCGCTAACCTCTTTCATATTTGGCTGATAAGCACCCACAGCATTAACATGTGCGTTGGCTTTGATTTGATCGACTTCAAACAGACCTTCTGTAGCGCGGGTAGCTAAATTGATAATATCTGCGTCTTTTACCGCTTCTTCTATCGTATCGCAAACGGTTAATGTCACATTCCACTGTGAATAATCACGCTCAAACACTTCTTTAAAGTCGTGTGCCTTATCCGTAGTGCGGTTCCAAAGTGTTACTTCGGTGATACTTGGGCACACGGTTAACACAGCACTTAATTGCTCATAAGCCATACCACCCGTACCTACTACAGCCACGGTCTTGCTGTCTGGATTGGCCATATATTTTGTGGCAACACCAGATAAGGCTGCAGTACGAACTTGGGTCACATAGATACCATCCATAAAGGCCAGAGTTTCCCCTGTCGCTGTATCAGAAACAGCAATGGTCGCTACCGTTGTTGGCTTATTGCGTGCTGGATTATCGGGACAAATCGTTACCAGCTTCACCACAGCGTATTCCTCCGCCCCATCAAACACTACCGAAGGCATCGACAAGTGTGAACCGGTCTGATGACTCTCGCTGTCTTGATACGTTGGAATCACCAGACGCTCTGGTGTTTTCACCCAACTTGGGTTTTCATGCTGTACTTTTAATAAGTCTTCAATGGCTTCAATGGCCATCGGCATGGTTAACTGCTGTTTTACGGTATCTAAATTCAATACTTGCATTCTTCTTCCTTAAATTATGATTTTACTCTTTTTATTATGCTAATCCGTAGCCTATGAGTACAAGTTGCCAACTGTGGTGTTTTGTCACATGGCTCACACTTTTGTTAAAGCTAGGACCTCTTATTAAGCAATAGCGTTATCCGAACGCTTAGCGACAAACCCGATTAATGCCATAACAATCGTCGGTACAATCCAGCCAAGCCCCATTTCAGATAAAGGCAGTGTATCAATCAAACTCTGCCAAGGTAAAGGGCTCGATACAATACTGGCCAACATATCATTAAAAGCAAGCAAGGTCGCTGTGCCCACGCCCAATACATAAGTTAGCGGACGATGTGCAATTAAAGGGTGCATGAGTGACAACAATACCAGCGCAATACTGATGGGATATAAAAACATCATGATTGGCACGGCAATCGCTAAAATAGGCTCTAGACCAAGGTTTGACAGCACAGCACCTGCCACTGTAAATACCAGGACATAGCTTTTATAACTTATCTTTGGAAACAGGCTTTGAGCAAAGCTTGAGCAGGCATTAATTAAACCAATACAGGTGGTCAAACACGCCAAAATCACAATCATGCCCAGCACCACATTGCCCAAATTACCCATAAGCAGTGTGGCCGCACTTGATAACAAGACGGCTCCATTGTCATAGCCTTCAGGGCGATACATACTTACCCCAACCCAAGCTAGGCCTAAATAAACCAGTCCTAAAAAGAAACCCGCCACTAAGGAGGACTGGATCATGATTTTAACTAACTGCTTATCACTAACTGGCTTATCAACAGAAGGACTGCTACTTAGTGGCTCTACGCTATCGCCTGCTGAAGTCTGCTTACCTGTGTTAGGTGTTTTCGGACGCATGGCTTCAATGATAGAGGCAGACAACACACTACCGAACGCCAAACCTGCCAGCGCATCTAAGGTAAAGTAGCCCTCAATAATACCAGCTGACAAAGGACTGGTCGCAAACTGCTCTGTTGGTGCTTGAGTGCCTGGTGTTAGATTAAAAATGGCTAAACCACATAACAAAGCAATAAATACCAATAATATAGGGGTTAAAAACTTACCAATAAAATCAATCAGACGGCCCGACTTAATGGAAGATAAGTAGCAAATACTAAAAAATACGACCACATAAACCACTAGGCCCGTATTATTTGGCAGATTAACAAACTGCTGAAACCCCATTTCATAGCCCACATTGGCCGCCCTAGGGATGCCGTACATAACCCCGATAGACAGATACACCAATATTGCAAATATATAAGCAAACACAGCGTGTACCCGGCGCCCCACTCCCAGTAGCCCATCTGGTGATTTGGCCACAACAATTAGACTTAATAAAGGTAATGCGATGGCTGTGGCGATAAACCCAATAACAGCTGGCGTAAAATTACTGCCTGAGTTCATACCTAACATGGGAGGAAAAATAAGGTTGCCTGCCCCGAAGAAAAAGGACAGAAGCATGAATCCTAAAAACAATGGACTCGCCTTGGACGGTTGAGCCTCTGGTGTCTGTTTACCCATAGCAATGTGAGCCTTTCATTTGTATATAAAAAGGAGCAATTGTATAGGAAGCCTGGGTTGTTGGCAAAAACTGACTGCAATTTTTTTATACAAATAGATTGCTATATCAGAGACTTAGCAATAGATATTACTAGATAGAAACACAATGAATTAAGTCGAGATAAACACTGAAGCTGTTAGCGATTGGGCATAAAAAAACCACCGGAACAGTGGTTTTTAAAAATAGCTTATTTATAGGAGGGGTAAAGCTTTAACTACCGGTTACTCCTCCTACTAGCCCTGTCACGGTACAAGCTGTTAGAAAAAGTGAGCTGGTTAATAGAACAGCCAGTGCTAACTTGGTTTTCGTCAGTAATTTTAACATAGGGATTCCTTACGTCTTATACCCGTTTTTATATGAGCTCTCTATCTTGACCGATATGGCCGATTTTTGACTTCCTCCCCTCGCTAAACCGAGGGGATTCCTACATCTAGACGGTCAAGCCCGACCGCAAGGATGTTCTTAGCAGCATTGATATCTCTATCATGCCATGTGCCACACTCAGCACAAGCCCATCCTCTTATTCGCAAGCCTGCTCTACCTTTCGAGCTACTGTCACCTATTTTGTGGCAGCACGAGCAGGTCTGGGTAGTGTAACTCTCATTTACGATCTCAAGCTGACAACCTGCATGCTTGCATTTGTATTCCAGTTGTCGTTTAAGTTCAAACCATCCTGCATCGTATGTTGATTTAGCTAGCTTGGTTTTTTTAGTTGTAAATGAGCGTGATTTAACATCACCAACTACAATTAAGCTGTTATCTTTAACAAGCTTGGTGGTGAATTTATGAATTAAGTCTAATCTTGTATTTTTAATTTTGGCGTGGATTGCTTTGACACGTTTTTTATTCTTAGCACGCTGGGCTACTGCTAATTTATTCGCCCACTTTTGCGTCTGCTTAATAGTGAGTTTATCACCCATTGAGGTAGTAGCAGACTCTTTTAAACCTAAGTCAATACCAACGCTGCCCATACCACTTGCTTGTTTGGGGTAGTCTTTAACAGTGATACACGCATACCAACGATTACGACTGTCTTGTACTATCTCTAAGGTGTTTATTTGATATAGGCTTAGGTTGTAGCTATCGAATACATCTATGATAAGCTTTTGACCTTTAGATAGGGATAACTGTAGGGTTGATTTCAGTGCCTTCTTACCCGTCTGCCTTGTTTGCAAATACTTGATAGCAGACTTTTTAAAAGGTATCCAACCTAGTGATTTACGTTTGGCATCAGGTCTATTAGTACGCCAGTTAAGTTTGGCTTTTTTAAATTGTTTACGTGATTTAGCGTGTGTCTCATTGATAGCTTGTAAGGTTTGACTGTGTAATCCTAAATACTCGCCACTTCCTTTGGTGTACTGGTTTAAATCATAGGCTGAAAAGTACTTACCGGTACGTTTTAGATGCTCAAAGCACAGCGCATTAATATAGTTCCACACGAAGTTCACTGAACCGCTTAGACGATTCAGCTCTTTTATGTGCTTGTCTTTAATGCGTAGCTTGAGGGTTTTCATACCTTAAGTATGGCAAGTTTAATTTTGACTTACAACCCTTCAACGACTTCTTACGACAGTGTGTGTCGCCTTATATCCACCCCCTGAAGTGCATAGGTATCTACACAACTTAAAAAGAGCAAAACAGAATGATAGAATCTTCCAGTATGGCATAGATAAAATGGAGCTAGATACGAGGCTCATCAAACGATATCAACAACTCGTACACAATCACACTCACCCAAACGGTTATCTACATGCT
>NZ_FUGD01000032.1 GCF_900162815.1 Psychrobacter pasteurii
TATGGCGTCTATTACGATTGTTGATCTGTTACGGTTTGCGCCTTTACAGGCTGCAGGACTCTTCCCTAAGTTGTTAGATGCAGTTTTAGAGGAAGGAAAATTGTTTGTTATTCCTGAACGTAGAAAGCGATCTTGCCCGAGGGTGGTTAAGGGTAAACCACAAAAATATCCCAAAAAAAAATACCAGTCAGCCTTAACTGACTGGCATTAACCCAATAGGGTGCTTTTTTAGTTAAAGATATAACTTCTCAGTTAAAATTATTCCCACTCAATAGTAGCCGGCGGCTTGCTCGACACATCATAGGTCACACGCGATACTTCAGCGATTTCGTTCATGATGCGGTTACTGACCGTTTCGATTAGCTCGTATGGTAGGTGAGCAAAACGGGCAGTCATAAAGTCGATGGTTTCAACGGCACGTAGCGCGATAACCCACGCATAACGGCGGCCATCACCAACCACGCCCACAGATTTCACTGGAGTGAACACCGCAAAGGCTTGAGCCGTTTTTTCGTACCAACCAGAACGCTCAAGCTCTTGCATGAAGATAGCATCTGCTTGACGTAGAATGTCAGCATATTCTTTTTTCACTTCACCCAAGATACGTACGCCTAGACCTGGGCCTGGGAACGGATGACGGTAAATCATTTTGTGCGGTAAGCCTAAGGCGATACCTAGTTTACGGACTTCGTCTTTGAACAAGTCACGTAATGGCTCAACCAATTCAAACTGTAAGTCATCTGGCAGACCGCCCACGTTATGGTGGCTCTTAATCACGTGTGCTTTACCTTGGTGCGACTTAGCTGATTCGATCACGTCAGGATAAATCGTACCTTGCGCTAAGAACTCAACAGGCTTGCCGTCACTGCCTTGGCTTACATCACGTGCCGCATCAGCGAATACGTCGATGAAAGTTTTACCAATGATCTTACGCTTAGCTTCTGGATCAGCTTCGCCCGCAAGAGCCGTTAGGAAGCGATCTTCGGCATCAACACGGATTACTTTTACACCCATGTTTTCAGCGAATACTTGCATCACTTGATCACCTTCGTGCAAACGTAATAGACCGTTATCCACGAACACACAAGTTAGCTGATCGCCAATCGCCTTGTGTAATAAAGCGGCTACAACAGAGCTGTCCACACCGCCTGACAGACCTAATAGCACTTGCTTGTCACCGATTTGCTGTTTTAGTTGCTCAACACGCATATCGATGATGTTGTCTGGTGTCCAGCTGCCGGCACACTCACACACTTGATGCACAAAGCGTGATAATAAAACGTCGCCTTGTAGAGTATGCGTTACTTCTGGGTGGAACTGTAGGCCGTAGTATTTTTTGTCTTCATTGACCATAACTGCGATTGGGCAGCTTGGCGTGCTGGCAATCACATCAAAGCCTTCAGGGGCTTCAACCACTTTGTCGCCGTGGCTCATCCACACATCCAAACGGTTTTCTTTTTCGCCGGCAATACCGTCAAGCAAGACACTACTGCCAGTCACTTCAATCGTTGATGCGCCAAACTCTTGCACGTCACTGGCTTGTACTTTACCGCCAAAGTGATCGGCCATGGCTTGCATGCCGTAGCAAATACCTAAGATAGGGACGTTTAAGTCAAACAACGCTTGGTTAATTTTTGGGCTGTTTTCATCATGTACACTTTCAGGGCCACCCGATAAAATAACCCCTTTGGCACCAAATTCTTCGATACGACTGGTATCGATGTCGTAGGGATACATCTCACAGAAAACACCGGCTTCACGCACGCGTCGGGCAATAAGCTGGCTGTACTGTGAACCGTAATCGATGATTAAAATACGGTCTTCTTTGATGGCAGGTGTGTTATTACTCATAGTGATGTCCAATTGGGCAAGTATCAGTCAAATTTAAGGGTTACTATCTAACCCTAAGGTCAGAAACTGTTGTAAATTTAATCTGGCTATTTTAACAAGAATCTAGGCTGTCAGGGGGATTTGTGGTTTTAATTAACGGCAAAAAATGTAATTATTTCAGCCTAACCCTAATTAACGATATCCTCATCTTTATCTATTAATAAATAGTTTATTAAATCGATTTAATACCAAACAGTTAGTAATATATTATTCACATCATAACTATAACAAATGGACAGGTTATATTCCCATGAGTAAACTCACCGCACTTTTTCGTAAAGCCCTATCTGCTTCAACCTCTTCTAATACTTCTAACACGCCCAAAGCGGATCCCCTCGAAGTAACTGCTTCAAATGAGAGCAATACCCCAAAAGAGCAAACCCGTTGGAACGGTTGGGGAAACATTAATATCAATAAAGAAGTCTCACCTCATGGGGCAAAATTAATCAAATCTCATATTGGCAAAACCAAAAAGCTGTCCTCTGTAACTTTAGAATCGGTTATAAAAACGGTTCCCCCCTCAAGACTTCCCTCTGCCCTTACGGATTTAGAAATCGTCTCCACAGATAGTGAAGTGCGAGTCAGACACGCCCGCGGTCAAAGCTTTCCGGATTGGATTGCCATGCACAGTGGCGACTTTGGGGTATTCCCAGATGGCGTGGCTCTGCCCAAGACTACTGAAGATGTCGAAAAACTATTGGCCTTAGCCCATGAGCACGATCTTGTGGTTATTCCTTATGGCGGCGGTACTTCAGTGGCAGGCCATATCAACCCGCCTGAAGACTCACGTCCTATTTTAACCATTGCTATGAGTGAGATGAATCAGCTTATTGATTTAGATAAGCAAAGCCAAATCGCCACCTTTGGGGCGGGTACTCAAGGCCCTGCAGTAGAATCTCAACTGGCCAAACAAGGCTATCGCCTGGGCCATTTCCCTCAATCTTGGGAGCTATCTACTTTAGGTGGCTGGATTGCGTCTCGCTCTAGTGGTCAGCAATCTTTAGGCTATGGCCGCATTGAGCAAATGTTCGCTGGCGGTACTTTGGTTACCCCTCAAGGGGTTCTTGAAATCCCAGATATTCCTGCCTCTTCTGCAGGTCCCGATCTGCGTGAAATGATGATGGGCACTGAAGGTCGTGCCGGTATTTTTACTGAAGTCAAAATGCGTGTCCAACCTCAGCCTGAACAAGAAATTTTTAAAGTGGTATTTTTACCCAATTGGGAAGCTGGACAAACCGTATTAAGACAAGCGGTACAAGGCAACATTCGACTGTCTATGCTGCGTTTGAGTAATGCCACCGAGACCGATGCCCACCTCCATTTGGGGACTACCCGCAGTCAGTTTTTGGCCATCACAGCCTACCTAAGATCTAGAGGATTGGGCTCTGAAAAAGTCATGCTAACCTACGGCGTTACCGGAGAGAAAGAGCAAAACAAACTGGCGCTGTCTCAGTTTAAGCAGCTGTTAAAAAAACACGGCGGTGTTGGGGGCAAAATAGCCGATTTAATGGGGTCTATCTGGGCACATGGTCGCTTTAAGTTTCCCTATCTACGTGGCACGTTATGGGAAAAAGGCATCATGGTCGATACCTTTGAAACCTCAACCAATTGGAGCAATATTGACGAGCAAATGGCACAGATGGAAGCCGCCGTTCACAACTCTCTCACCCATCAAGGTGAGCAAGTCATGGCCTTTACTCATATCTCGCACGTTTATAAACAAGGGGCCAGTCTTTATACCACTTACTTCTTTAGAGCCGGTAAAGATCACGCCAGCACCTTAGGTCGTTGGAAAAAAATCAAGCATGCTGCCAGCTCAAGTGTGGCCAATGGCAAAGCCACCATTTCACATCAACATGGCGTAGGCCGTGACCATGCTCCTTATCTAATTGCTGAAAAAGGTGAGCTGGGCCTAAAAACCACTGCGAGCATGATTGAGAGCTTAGACCCTGAAAAACGTATGAACCCAGGGGCTTTACTCGACGACTAACCGTCAAACAAGGGCATCAATAATAAATGGCTTAGGATGAGCAGGTTATGAACCAAACAAAGCAGCGCCAACAAGCACTATCTCCCCTCTCCCGCACTGAACCTTGGGATATACTGATTGTTGGGGGTGGTATTACTGGGGCTGGCATTGCTCGCGAAGCAGCACGCCGGGGGTTACAGGTACTATTAATCGAGCAAAAGGACTTTGCTTGGGGCACCTCTAGCCGCTCTAGCAAAATGGTTCATGGGGGACTGCGATATATTGCCTCGGGGGATTATAAAACCACCTTACTTAGCGTGCGTGAACGTGAGCGTATGCTCGATGAAGCGCAAGGTTTGGTCAACGAGATGCATTACATCATGCCTCATTATAAAGGCAAGTTCCCCCCGCCTTGGATTTTCAATACCCTGCTTAGAGTTTATGACAAAATAGCAGGCAAACGTTACTTTCAATACTTTAAAAAAGAAGCCTTTTTAGCCTTTAATCCTGGAATCAAGCAAGACAAACTACTAGGGGCCAGCCAATTTAGTGATGCGGTCACAGATGATTCACGCTTGGTCATGCGTGTCCTTGATGAAGCCATCAGTGATGGTGCCGCTGCGATTAATTACCTGAAGGCAGAATCTTTGCTTAAGGATAAGCAAGGTTTGGTCATCGGTGCCACAGTAGTAGATACCACAGATCCTGAGCGTACTCAGCGTTACGATGTGCCTGCCAAAGTTGTGGTAAGTGCCACTGGGGCTTGGGCTGATGATTTACGACTGCAAGCCATGGACCAAGCTCAAGCTGATTTTCACAGCCAAATCCGCCCTTCTCGCGGCAGCCATTTGGTGGTTAGCCAAGAGCGTTTACCGATTGATCAGGCTTATACCTTGCTACATCCTGTGGACAAAAGAGCCTTATTCGTTTTCCCTTGGGAGAATCGCACCGTTATTGGCACCACAGACCTAGACCACCCTGCTCTTGATGAGCAAGAAGTGGGCATTACCACTGAAGAGGTCGATTATCTACTGCAAGCGATTAACGGCTTATTTGACCATACTCAGCTGACCACAGAAGATGTGATTAGTACTTGGGCAGGTGTGCGACCTCTGATTTCTGAAGGAGGCGATGGCAAACGAGTCAGCCCGAGTAAAGAAAAACGCGATCACAGTCTGTGGTTAGATAACAATCTAGTCACCGTCAGTGGGGGTAAATTGACCACGTTTCGCTTAATTGCACTCGATGTCTTAAAGCTTTGCCAACAAGTGCTACCGATTGACGATACGGTTAGTAAAGAGGAACCTGTATTTACTAGCTTCACACCAAACAGTGAGCAATTTAACAAGTTGCCTGACCCCCTAAAGCTACGTCTTCCTGGTTTTTATGGTCGCCAGCTTGATAAGCTGTTGGCTTTAATCGAAGAGCCGCCGTTAAGCTATGTCGCAGATACGCCCACTTTATGGGCAGAGGTCCGTTATGCGGCTCGCTATGAGCAAGTTATTCATTTAGATGACTTACTGCTGCGTCGTACCCGCTTGGGACTCATCTTGCCTCAAGGGGCAATAAGTGAGCCTTTGACGAGTCAATTTAAGCAGATATGTCAGCAGGAGCTGGGCTGGGATGAGCAACAGTGGCTACAAGAGTTAGAGCGTTACCAGCAATTATGGCAAACCTATTACCATTTACCGCCTGCTTAGCTATAGAGCTTAACCCACACAATTTAACGCTAGAAACTTAGCGCATCGTGGCAAAACAGTGGTTTTAAAGGAACACCTTCTCAAAGGATTGAGCATACCGTTATGAGCCCAAAAAACGACACCCCAATTTATTTATTAGCCATCGACAACGGCACTCAAAGCGTCAGAGCGTTAATATTTGACCAATTTGGCACCGAAATTGCTAAAGCGCGCGTTCCTATCGAGCCTTATTTCTCAACACAAGCTAACTTTGCCGAGCAGCATGCCGACTATTATTGGCAAAAGCTTAGCGAGGCCTGCCAGCAGCTGTGGCAACTTTGTGATATTAAGCCGTCACAAATTGCTGGGGTTAGTTTGACTACCCAGCGCTACACCATGATTTGTCTGGATAAAGATAAAGAACCTCTACGCCCTGCCATTGTTTGGATGGACATGAGACAGGGAGAAGCCAATGATTTAGGCATACTCACCCCGATTACCAAAATTGCGGGAATGAATCAGTTGGTCAAAGAGGCACAGCAAAAAGCACGCTGTAACTGGTTGGCGCATCATGAACCTGAAATTTGGGCCAAAACCGCCCATTATGTAAATCTATCGGCCTACCTTACCTACAAGCTGACCGATGAATTGGTCGACTCATCCGGTCATGCGCTGGGCTACTTGCCTTATGACTATAAAGCTCAGCAATGGCTAAAACCTAACAACATAAAATGGCGTTTGTTTAACTGTCGACTTGACCAAATGCCAAAGCTGGTACCACCAGGTCAAAAGCTAGGCCATATCTCCGCCAAAGCAGCCGCAGCTACTGGTATTATTGAAGGCACACCCATGATAGCCGCCGCCAGTGATAAAGCTTGTGAGTCATTGGGCTCTGCAGGTCTTGATGCGGATACCGCCTGCTTAAGCTTTGGTACCACCGCTACGGTCAGCACCACCTCGCCAAACTATATCGAAGTACTAAAACACATCCCAGCCTACACCGCGGCCGTCCCAAAATACTATAACCATGAATATATGATTTATCGCGGATTTTGGATGGTCAGCTGGTTTAAAGAACAGTTTGCTCATTATGAAAAACAGTTGGCAAAAACTCAAGGTATTGATACTGAACACTTATTAGACCAAGCCGTGAAAGATATCCCTGCAGGCTGCATGGGCCTGATGTTACAGCCGTATTGGTCGCCAGGTGTTCGTCACCCCGGCCTTGAAGGCAAAGGCGCATTGATTGGCTTTGGTGATGTGCATACCCGAGCCCACGTCTATCGAGCTATCTTAGAAGGCTTAGCATATGAGCTAAAGCTAGGTTTTGATACCATTGAAAAACGGACGGGTAAACGGATCAAGCACCTGCGAGTCTCGGGAGGGGGTTCGCAAAGTGACGCAGCGATGCAGCTGACAGCAGATATATTTGCCATGCCCGCCTATCGCCCACATACTTATGAAGCGTCTGGATTGGGGGCAGCCATAAACTGTGCCGTGGGGCTTGGGATCTATCCTGACCATGACTCTGCCTCAAAAGCCATGACCCATTTGGGCGACAAGTTCCTGCCTATTGCAGCCAACGTTGATCTGTATAAACGCTTATACAATGAGGTTTACCTTAAAATGTATGATCGCCTGCAGCCGCTGTATCATAGCATTCAAGATATTACTGGCTATCCAAAAAAATAAACCCTTTACGATAAGATTCCGCTTATGAAAATCACCAGTTTAGTTGTCTTTTTTATCATCGTTTTCATTTTAAACTATTTGCTAAATATCCTATTAAAGCTAGGACAAGACCTTTCTTATATAGCCATACTTAGCCTGATTACTACTGTACTTTTTTACTTATTAACCTTTATGCGAAACCGCGGGTCTAAATAGTAGATAAGCTTACTAAAGTAGATCATCTATCCTTGCACTGACCTCATAGTTAGTCTGACGCTCACGCACTCCTATAAATTTAACGGTTTGTGGTAATATAACGCCACCTATTAAGTTTTATTTAAAGCTAGAATACGAAATACTAATTTAGGAGAAGCAATATGACTAACTCCAGTAGTAAGGACAGTAGTGACAACACAGAACGTGATGTCAAAAATAATAACCGTTCAGCAGGCTATTCTGAACAAGTCTCAAAAGAATATTTACCTGATTTTATTAGAACCAACTCAAAACACAGCAGACCGCCACGTTTAGGTACGTTTAATGCCGGTATGCAAATTTCACAGCGCCGTCCTGATCACGAGCCAGATACTCGTATCGATAAGTTCACCTTTGGTATGGTGCTTGCGATTCTTCTAGGCATTTGTATTCCGCTCATTTTCTATCCTGAAAAAGGGAAAGCTTGGGTCGGAATGGCACGTGACTTTGTGACCACCAACTTTGGTGTTGCCTACTTAGCGTTTGGTGTGTTGGCGATGATGTTCGTTATTTACATCATCTTCTCTGATATCGGTAAGATCAAACTTGGTCGCCCCGAAGACACGCCCGAATTTAAAGACTCTTCATGGGCAGCAATGCTGTTCTGTGGGGGTATTGGCGCCAGTATTCTATATTGGGGCTTGATTGAGTGGGCTTATTATTACCAAAGCCCGCCATTTGGTATTGAAGGCGGCACACCTGATGCCATCCGCTGGGCAACCACCTATGGTATTTTCCACTGGGGTCCTGTGGCGTGGGCTATTTATCTAGTGCCTGCGGTGCCGATTGCCTATTTCTACTATGTGCGTCAAACGCCAGTGCTCAAAGTGAGTCAGACGCTAATGCCTTTATTGGGCGAAAAATTAGCCGGCAGTAACTGGGCAAAAATGCTAGACGTGCTGTTTGTATTTGGTATGGTTGGTGGTGGTGCTACCACGCTGGGTCTGGCCTCACCTTTGATTAACGAAGGTTTGTACAACCTATTTGGCCTACCGCGTAACATCACCATGCAGCTGGTGGTGTTGTTAGTGACTACCTTGATTTTCGCTTATAGTGCCTATCAGGGCCTAAAAGGCGGTATTCAAAAACTGTCTAACATCAACTTCTACTTAGCCGTTGCTCTACTGCTATTCATCTTAGTTGTGGGTCCAACCGTGTTTATCTTAAACACTGGTCTTGAGGCCATCGGTCGTTCTATTACTGAAATGCCGCGCCTGATGACCTACGTTGAGCCATTCAAAGCCTTCGGTGGCTTTGGCTTTGATAACGTCACTTTCCCACAAGATTGGACGGTATTCTACTGGGCATGGTGGTTAGTATTCGCACCAACTATCGGTCTGTTTATTGCTAAGATTTCTCGTGGTCGCACCATTCAAAATATGGTGGTTGGCTCGATGTTTTATGGCTCATTAGGCTGTGCCATGTTCATGATTATCTTAGGTAACTATGGTCTGTATTTACAGATGACAGGTATCGTTGATGTGATTGATATCTTAAACAATGAGTCAGCAACTGCGGCTATTTTCTCTATCCTAAATAGTCTGCCGATGTCGTACTTGGTGGTGGCGGTCTTTACTTTCCTAGCCATTATCTTCACGGCAACCACATTTGACTCTATCTCATACATCTTAGCGTCTGTGGTACAAAAAGAGGTCGATGATGAACCACACCGCTGGAACCGTTTGTTCTGGGCATTTACCCTGTGTTTGTTACCCGCTATTTTGATGTTCTTGGGCGATTTACAAACGCTACAAACCGCGTCCATCGTAGCTGGTGCACCGCTGATTATTATCTTATCGTTGATGATGCTGTCTTTAATCAAAGCGGCTCGTTACGACCTTCACTATCAGCCAGACTACTACCTCAAAACAATTCATATCGAAGAGTTGGCTGAAAGTGCTCCTTGGGAAGAAGGTGAAACTTCTGAAGCCCCAGAAGGGTCTGTGTTAGCACAGCAAGAAGAGTGGGAAGAGATGATTCGTGATGAGGAAGAAGCGGATGCCGAAGCGGCTTCAGATGAACTTGACAAACTAGAGGCTGAAAAGCGTCAAGATTTGGATAAATAACACGCTTTTTTAAACGAACGCCTGTTATTAATGACAGAAGTTAAAGCAAAGAGGCTGGATTAATACCTTAATCCAGCCTCTTTTTTTATCAAACTTTGAGGGTGAACAACGACTATCAGCTGTCTACTAAAGCCTGCTTCACTCTTTGTAACCCTTCTTTTAAAACCGACTCCGAACACGCCACGTTAATACGCATTTTCAGATGCCCTTCTTGACCATATTGAATCCCTGAATTCAACTCCACTCTGGCAGCTCTTAATTTATCATACAAGACTTTGTCATCATCGCCATAGGCTGAGCAATCTAGCCAAATTAAATAAGAGGCTTCTGGTCGCATCACCTTAATATCGGGTAAATGAGTAGCTAAATAATCAATGGTCAAATCAATATTTTTCTCAATATAAGACAGCGCCTGCTCCAGCCACTCCCCACCCTGTTCATACGCACTTTGCATGACTTTGTAGGCAAATAAATTCAGCTCGTACTCATCATTTAAGCGCTGCTGATTACTGATTTGTTTGACTATCGCCTTGTCTTTGGCAAAAATCATCGAGCCCTTGATGCCAGCAATATTAAAAGTTTTGGTCATAGACGTTAAGCTTACGACCATGTGCTCATAACCGTCCGCTAAGGTCAAAAATGGCGTGAAGGTATGACCGCTTAAAGTTAAGTCTTGATGAATCTCATCGCTGACTATCGCCACGTTGTATTTTTTGCAGACATTCAATATGGCTTTTAGCTCATCTTTGGTCCACACTCGACCGCCTGGATTGTGCGGATTACACAGCAAGAACACTTTAACTTTATGCTTTTTTATTTTGGCTTCGATATCAGCCAAATCAAACTCATAACGTCCATTCACTTCCTTTAATGCGGAGCTAATAACCTTACAGCCGTTCAGCTTGGTCTTGGTGACAAATGGGGTATAAATCGGGTCATTGATTAATACCGCATCGCCGACCTCAGTAAACAGATTAAGCATCAGCGAAATACTGGGCACAACGCCCGGTGAAAACAGGATGTTTTCTTTGCTTAAGGTCAAACCATAACGGCTACTGTGCCAATTAATAATGGCATCATACAGCGCGTCAGTCTGCTTGGTATAACCCAACACACCATGCTCAACAACCTTGTTAATACTATCCAAAATAGTCTGAGCGGCTTTAAAATCCATATCTGCCACCCACAGTGGAATGGTGTCATCTTCATAATGCCATTTGATAGATCCCGTGTTACTTCTGTCTATAACTTCGTCAAAGTTGTATTGCATGGTGTGGTTCCTAAAGCTTAGATAATTTATGTTTTATGATAGTTTGTCAAAATAGGTGTGTTAAAAAGGGCTAGCAGCTCAAATTTAGCCTTGTTTAACGACGATAGCCTTATTTAATGACGATAATAAAGAGTATAAAACATCACCGAGAGGACAGCAGATTTATTCTCAAAAACCACTCTAAAACCCAACCGCCATTCCCCAATACATCAGCACCGCACTCATGCTAAAAAATGAGCCAATAGTTGAGATAATCACAATCGCCGATACCCGATCAACCAAACCATAATGCTGGCCAATAATCGCAATGGTCGAAAAGGTAGGCGCCGACGCAAACAGCAGAGCCACATATTTGCTTTCTACTGAGGCACTCGGGATAAGCATAATCGCAAGCAACATCATTAGAGGATGCACAATCAGCTTACCTAAGCCAATGGTAGTGATTTTGGGTAAATCGCCTTTTAACTCTAGACCATATAAGCTCATACCAATAACAAATAGCGCAACAGGCGCGGCAACCCCTGTGAGCATGTGTGCGGTTTGCGCGACTATCTGGGGCACAGGAAGGCTAAAAATTGAGAAACTCACGCTGACAACAATGGCAATAATCAGCGGGTTACGGGTGAGGTTTTTGGCGATACCCAGTAGCAACTGGCCCAAAGACTGACTAGAGTCGGTGCTCATATCTGCCATGATAAACAGCATCGGCAGCATAATAAAACTCTCTATCAATACCACCATCGATAAATAAGTGGCCGCCTTCGTAGGGCCGATGACCGCTGACAACACAGCAAAACCAATAAAAGCACTGTTTGCGTATGCTAATGCCGTAGAATTTAGCGCAGCTGACACATTGTCCTGACGCCAAACCCCTTTGGTTAGAATAATGCCTATCACGAATGCCAAGACTGAACCTATGGCATAGATAAGCAGATAGCTCGGGGAGATAACTTCCTGAAAGGGCATAGCTGCAATAGCATTAAATATAAGCGCAGGCAAAGCAATATACATCACCAAAATGCCCATGCCTTTGCCGTGACTCTGATCAATAATACGAGTGCGTACGCTCAAGTAACCCAAGGCGATAATGATAAAAATCGGCGCGGTGATGTTGATAATATCGAGCATAGATAAGCCTGCCGCTTGCTGTCAGGATAAAAAGTAATGGCTTAGACTAACGCCCTTTAAACTGTGCTTCTCGGCGCTCAACCATAGACATCACGCCCTCTTTGGCATCCTCACTGTGAAACAGTGGCGGTAAAAAACTATGGATATTACCCAGTGCACTGTCTGCCCCATTGCGCGCGCCATCTAATGCTGAGGCCAATAGAGCTTGAACGCCTAGGGGAGCTGCCTTACTAATTTCTGTTGCCAACTGATAAGCACGAGTATACTGTTCACCTTTGGGTACCACCTCACTGACCAGACCGAGTTTATCCGCCGTTGCTGCATCAAAAGGCTTGCCTGTCATTAAGTATGGCATGGCTTTTTGCCACCCTGCCGCGTTCACAAAGCGAACGGTTGCTCCGCCAAACGGCATAATACCGCGCTGAACTTCCATCTGGGCAAAATTACAATCCTCACTTGCCACCACCACATCGCTGTTGAGCATCAGCTCAATGCCTGCAGTAAAACAGGTACCCTGTACCGCGACAACCACAGGCTTGGTACGCAGTTTACCGCTAATACCCCAAGGGTCTATTTGGGCAGAATCAAACGCAAACACCCCTTTATCTAGCTTGTCTTGTAGTTCCATCAAATCAAGTCCTGCAGTGAAATGATCACCATGGGCAAAGATAAGCGCGCAGCGCAGCTCACTGTCCGCTTCATATCGTCCAAGCGCCTCTGAAAGCTGACGAATCATGTGGCTGTCAAAGGCGTTGCGCTTATCCGCTCGATTTAGACCGATTAAGCAAATATGTCCATCAGTTTCATAGCTGATGCGATTGGGAGAGGTTTTATTGGGCGTATCATTAGTCATTATTATTGTCCTTTTATCACCAGTCGCCGTAAAACCACCCACTTCAGGGGGTGGATATAAAGCGACATATACTGTCGTGAAAAGCACTTGAAAGGTTGTAAGTTAAAATTAACCTCGCCATACTAAAGGCATGAAAACCCTCAAACTACGCATTAAAGACAAGCACATAAAAGAGCTGAATCAGCTAAGCGGTTCGGTAAACTTCGTGTGGAACTATATCAATGCGCTGTGCTTTGAGCATCTAAAACGTACTGGTAAGTTTTTTAGTGCTTATGATTTAAGTGAGTATACCAAAGGTAGCGGTGATTATTTAGGATTACACAGTCAAACCTTACAAGCCATTAACGAGATTCACGCTAAATCACGTAAACAGTTTAAAAAAGCCAAACTTAACTGGCGCAGCAACCGTCCTGATGCCAAACGAAAATCACTTGGTTGGATACCTTTTAAGAAATCGGCTATCAAATACCTAAGCACAAGACAAACAGGCAAAAAAGCACTTAAATCAACAATTCAGCTATCACTTTCTAAAGGTCAGAAGCTCATCATAGATGTATTCGATAGTTAC
>NZ_FUGD01000118.1 GCF_900162815.1 Psychrobacter pasteurii
CCTTGTAAGCTGTTTTCAAGTAACGGCTTACTAAGCTCTTGATAGCTGATGTTGTCATTATGCACAAATCGCCATAACGCTTGGGTCTGAGCAAAACTGCTTTTAGTATCCATAGTCGCTTTCATACCAGCATGTAGATAACCGTTTGGGTGAGTGTGATTGTGTACGAGTTGCTGATAACGTTTAATAAGTCTCGTATCTAGCTCCATTTTATCTATGCCATACTGGAAGATTCTATCATTCTGTTTTGCTCTTTTTAAGTTGTGTAGATACCTATGCCCTGAAGTGGGTGGTTTTACGGCGATAGTTGATAAATGTGGTGTTTACTCTATAACTTAAGAGGCCGCTGTATACATTCACTAATTTTCCATAGTCTGCCCATCTGAAACACATCTCTTTTTAGGCCGGCTGTGCTAGGATTAGCAGTGTATTTTGACAGCGCTTTATTTATTACTTTATATATTAAATATTAAGTGTTGCCTGTACCTTCCTTGTTCTATAAATGGGTATCCCTCATGACTGCCTCGCAAAACGCATTAGCTTCCAACTCACCTACTCCGCACATCCTAATTGTTGAAGATGACCCTGCCATCGCCACGTCGCTTAGAGTGACCTTTAAGCGCGAAGGCTGGCAAGTGACTTGGCTCGATAATGCCAGCAGTGTTATCCCTACCTTAAAAAACTTTAATGAGCAAAATCAACTGGTTTCAGGCATGGTGCTTGATGTGGGACTACCCGATGGCGATGGCCTAAACCTGTGCCAAGACATCCGTCATAGCGATAATATTGGCTCTTTAAAACAGCTGCCTATCGTATTTTTGACGGCCCGTAGTGATGAGGTGGATAGGATTCTTGGTTTGGAAATGGGAGGGGATGATTACTGCCCAAAACCTTTTAGTCCTCGTGAGTTAGTAGCTCGGTTAAAAGCCATTTGGCGCCGTGAGCAATTAACGGCCTCTAACGTAGATAGCCAAGCTACAGAATCTGATGAGGTTACAGAGCCCCAGTTTTTTCAGCTTGAATCAGGAACTTGGCGTTATGAACCCTTAACTTACACCTTATATTGGAATGACAATAAATTAGAACTTAGTAACACTGAACGTAAGCTACTATTGGCTTTATTGGCCAATCCTGAACGTGTCTTTAGCCGAGAACAGTTATTAAACTCAATCAGCGATTATCCTGACCACCGTTTAGCGCGTACCATCGACAGTCACGTTAAATCCATTCGTAAACAGTTGGCTCAAATCAGTGAACAACAAGATTTAGAAATCATTCACACCCATCGCGGCTTAGGCTATGGACTTTGTGCTTCATGAGTGACCCAAAAGACAGCGATAATAAGTCGCCTGAAAATTCAAATAACTGGTACGCCAAGCTCCATCCTATCGGTAGAGAATCTCCACCTATCGTACCGGATATTAAACCCAAAAAAATCCTTAACCTGAGTCTATTTTTTAGAATTTGGATTGCGGTCGGTGTTATCGTTATTATCTCAGGCATTGTGGTATTCAATCAGCTGTTTAATTATGTCCGCCCCATTACCCAGCAAGTGATTGAAGACACCTTGGTTGACAGCTCTAAGCTATTGGCCGCAAGCCTGCAATCTGCGGTTGAGTCAGGTGAAATCTATGACAAAAACTACCAAGCCATGCTGGATAAGGCCTTTTTAGCACCAGACATTATAGACAATAGCCTGGCAGAGGCTAAAAAAACAACGGCCAAACCGAACACTAACCCTGTTGAAGATAACGGTTGGTTAGACTCTTCTTTGTCTACTGATTCGTGGTATCACGAAAAGACTCACAGCAGCTTTCGGATTTATATAACAGATAAGCATGGAATCGTTATCTATGACTCCCTTCCCAAAGACCTTAGTAGTACTAAAAAATTCGTTGAAAAAAATGCCGAAGGTAAAGATTACTCAAGTTGGAATGATGTAAACTTGACCTTACAAGGTAAATACGGAGCCAGAACCACACGCACAGACCCTGAGGACTCCACCTCTTCCATCATGTATGTGGCCCAGCCCATTTATAGTTCAGCCAATAACCAAGAGATTATTGGCGTGGTTAGTATCGGTAAACCTACAGCAACCGTTTTTCCGTATTTGAACGCCACACGTCAGCGCATGTTAACTGCTTCATTAATCATTAGTATCCTGACTTTATTGATGGCAGGGCTTATTGCTTGGTGGCTGCGTCAAAGCACTTTATTGGTCACACGCTATACTCAGTCTTTAGCTCAAGACACTAAGAAGCCGTACTTTTATTTAGGCAAAGAGCTCAACGAGCTGAGCGATACCATTGAAAGCATGAAGCACCGCTTAGAAAACCGGGCTTATGTCACCGATTATGTGCATACCCTCACCCATGAATTAAAAAGCCCCTTGACGGCTATTAGAGCCAGTGGAGAGCTACTTGAAGAGACCGATTTAGACGGTGAAGATAGGTTGATGTTAAGTCAGACCATCACTGAGCAAAGTATCAAGCTACAATCTTTGATTGACAGGCTATTATTGCTGGCCAAGATTGAACAGCCCACATTTAAGCTGACAATGCAGCCGATAAACCCCGATGGCCTAATCAAAACCTTAATCGCCGGCTGTGAGATGCAGCGTCAATACCAACACGTACAAATTGACTATCAGTGTCAAATTGACGACCCTGAAACTAAGTTTATTCTTGCTGATGAGTTTTGGATAACTCAAGCTTTGCAAAACGTATTAGACAACGCTTTATATTTTGCCAAAAGTAAAGTCGTTGTCCATTTAGCACTGCAAAGTTTTAATAAAATTGACTATATCCAGTTGTCTATTATCAATAATGGAGACTTGATACCTGACTATGCTCTAGAAAAGGTCTTTGATCGTTATTTTAGTTTATCGCACCAGTATCATCGCCAGCCCAACTATAAAGTGAATGAGGATAATGATAGCTCACAGCCTCTCAATAGCACACCCCCTCAAACACAGGCAAAAAAAGGCACAGGCCTGGGGTTAACCTTGGTTAAGCAAGTTATTGAGCGCCATGGTGGTATGGTTAGCATTCACAACCTGCACTCTTTTCCCACAGCTTCTAGTGACATAGAAAGCACCGGAGTAGAACTGACTCTTTATTTGCCATTAGCTTCTATTAGCCCTTAGTTCATGGCCTCCATAGCCTTATTTGAGAAATAAAAAAAGAGCTGCCAGAATTATCTGACAGCTCTTTTTCTAGTTTAGTACTTAGCTATATAAACTTATTTAACTAAGCTATTTACGGCATCAACTACTGCTTCATCAGTAATACCAAACTCTTTAAACAACTCACCTGCAGGCGCAGACTCACCATAAGTAGTCATACCAATTACTTTACCGTCTAGGCCAACAAACTTGAACCAGTAATCCACGTGAGCGGCTTCTACAGCCACACGAGCACGGATATTTGACGGCAATACTGACTCACGGTAATCGCTGTCTTGAGCAGTAAATACTTCAGCACATGGCATAGATACCACACGAACGCCCACGCCCTGCTCGCTTAGTGTGTTATAAGCATTCATTGCTAAGCCCACTTCTGAACCGGTAGCAATGATGATGGCTTGTAGCTCAGATTTCTCTTTTGCTAACACATAACCACCTTTGGCGATATTAGCCACTTGCTCGCTATCACGCGTTTGATGTGGCAGACCTTGACGGCTAAAGATTAGAGCAGAAGGGTTGTTCTTAGCTTTTAATGCTTCAGCCCAAGCGGTTGCAGACTCAGTGGTATCACAAGGACGCCAAGTGTGTAAGTTAGGCGTAGTGCGTAAGCTGGCTAATTGCTCAATAGGCTGATGCGTAGGACCATCTTCACCTAGACCGATTGAGTCATGGGTGTAAACATGGATAACACGCTGCTTCATTAAAGCGCCCATACGTACCGCATTACGAGCATATTCCATAAACATTAAGAAGGTTGCTACGTAAGGAATGAAGCCACCGTGTATAGCAATACCATTGGCAATAGCCGTCATACCAAATTCACGGACACCATAATAGATGTAGTTACCATCAGCGTCTTTCTCAATACCTTTAGCATCTTTAAACAACGTTAGGTTTGAGCCTGCTAAGTCCGCTGAACCACCCATAAGCTCTGGCAGTAAAGGCTGGAAAGTATTGATAGCATTGAAGCTGGCTTTACGGCTAGCCACATCTTCGCCTTGCTCTTGGCACTGCTGAATATAAGCTTGTGCTTGCTGATCAAAGTCAGCTGGCAGCTCACCTTCTAGACGACGTAGTAATTCTGCTGCAAGCTCTGGATAAGCCTTTTTATACGCTTCAAAGTCCGCTTCCCAGTTTTTCTCTAAAGCTTCACCTTTGGCTTTTGCATCCCAAGCTTCATAGATCTCATCATCTAATTCAAATGGTGCATGTTTCCAAGCCAGCTCATCACGAGTTAGAGCGATTTCATCATCCCCTAGTGGAGCACCGTGGCTTGACGCTTTACCTTGCTTGTTCGGGCTACCCACACCAATAATGGTCTTACAGATAATTAAACTTGGCTTGCTGGCTTCTGCAATGGCTTGTTCAGTAGCTTTAGTGATAGCTCCAGCATCATGACCATCTACTTTAAGCACTTGCCAGCCATAGCTTTCAAAGCGCTTTTGGGTATCATCAGTGAACCAACCTTCTACTTCACCATCAATAGAAATACCGTTGTCATCATAGAAGAATACTAATTTACCAAGACCTAAAGTACCTGCTAAAGAAGCAACCTCGTGGCTGATACCTTCCATCAAGCAGCCGTCACCTAAGAAAGCATAAGTGTGGTGATCGATGATGTTATGACCTTCACGGTTGAACTGAGCAGCTAAGGTTTTTTCAGCAATAGCGAAGCCCACTGCGTTAGCGATACCTTGACCCAAAGGACCTGTAGTAGTTTCAACACCTGGGGTATAGCCTAATTCTGGGTGACCCGGTGTTTTTGAATGTAACTGACGGAAGCTCTTTAAGTCATCAATGCTAACATCATAGCCTGTTAAATGAAGCAGTGAGTAGATAAGCATTGAGCCATGACCATTAGATAGTACGAAACGGTCACGGTTGTGCCAGTTTGGATTTGAAGGGTTATGCTTTAAAAATTTACGCCACAATACTTCAGCAATATCAGCCATACCCATTGGTGCGCCTGGGTGCCCTGAGTTGGCTTTTTGTACCGCATCAAAAGAAAGCACGCGAATGGCGTTAGCTAGTTTGCGTTCAGATATAGGTGTTGACATAAAAAATCCTAGGTTTTGGTGGTCAGTTAAAACTAAGTGAGTTATTGCAGGTTTAATTGGATAAGCGGTAAGCAAGTCACTTACGGCTTATCCTCGATAAAACAAAAAATAAATTAAGAAAGTAAGCTGAGATACCCTTACACTGACTCATTAAGCCGTGATGGTTTCAGCACCGCCCATAAAGGGACGTAATACTTCAGGGATAGTGATGCTACCATCAGCGTTTTGATGGTTTTCCATAATGGCCAGTAGCGTACGGCCCACAGCTAAGCCTGAGCCATTTAAAGTGTGTACAAGCTCTGTCTTTTTGCCATCTTTAACTCGAGTGCCCATACGACGTGCTTGGAAGTCACCGCAGTTTGAGCAGCTTGAGATTTCACGATAAGTGTCTTGGCTAGGTACCCACACTTCAATATCATAAGTGCGTAGTGCGCTAAAGCCCATATCACCAGTACACAGCTTGACCACACGGTAAGGTAACTCTAACTGCTGTAAGATATCCTCTGCTTGAGCCGTCATTTGCTCTAAAAGCTCATCAGATTGCTCAGCAGTAGCAATGTTTACCATCTCTACTTTTTCAAACTGATGCTGACGAATTAAGCCACGGGTATCACGGCCATGTGAGCCCGCTTCACTTCTAAAGCAAGGCGTATGTGCCGTAAATTTAAAAGGTAGCTGACTGGCTTCCAAACGCTCGCCACGAACTAAGTTAGTCATAGGCACTTCAGCGGTTGGGATTAAATAAAAGCCCATGCCATCATTGTTGGTGTGATTGATCAGTTTAAATAAGTCTTCTTCAAATTTAGGCAGCTGACCTGTACCCTTCAAGCTATCAGAGTTAACAATATAAGGCACATAGCACTCGGTATAGCCGTATTTTACGGTATGAGTGTTCAGCATGAACTGAATCAAAGCTCTATGTAATTGAGCCAACTGGCCGGTTAATACATTAAAGCGGCTACCCGTTAGTTTGGCTGCAGCAGCAAAGTCTAATTGACCTAGGCCTTCACCCACATCGGTATGATCTTTGATCTCAAAATCAAACTGGCGTGGCGTTCCCCATTTACGGACTTCCACGTTATCTTCTTCAGAATCCCCTTCAGGCACATCGTCAGCTGGAATATTAGGGATTTGCAGCGCTGCTTCATTAATTTTATCTTGTAGCGCTTTTAGATCTTCCTCTGCTTTTTTGATATCGCCGCTGATCGACTGCATTTCAGCCAGTAACTCACTGGCATCTTCACCATTTTTCTTCAGAGCACCAACTTGCTTGGCACCGGCATTACGCTTAGCCTGTAAATCTTCGGTTAACACCTGAAGGGATTTACGCTGTGATTCCAGCTGTTGCCAAAAATCCACATCCAGCTCATACCCTCTTTTGGCAAGTTTCTGTTTTAACTCGGTTAAATCTTGGCGTAATAGCTTAGGATCAATCATGCGACACCTTTTATTAGAGTATTAAAATATGAAATAGTAGAGACTTAATTTGAATAATTGATTTTTTTAAATGAATAACAACTTAGCCATTCCTCAGGCTAGATATTAATTCATACATAAAAGTCATAAAAGCACATCAGAAAAGCTCAGTCACAAAATTAAGCGTGACTTATATCAGTTTTCAGCTTAAAAATAGATTGGAATTATCTTTAGAACCACCTTGAAAGTGGACGCCTAAATAATGTTGCCTATGATACCAAGACCGAGCATTTTTGACCACGTTAAAACATCGATATGCTCCCAAAATCCTTATAAAACTATACAATTTCCTAATCTATTTCTCTCAAACCGCTATTTTTTGAGGGTTAATTTACTTTAACCTTCTATCCTGCTTTAACCCATTACCCAAGCTAACCCAAAATTTAACGTCTCACATCAAGCTTTAAAGTTTCAATTACCCCCAGTTTTCGGTAAGATAGCACTATCTCAGTGACATCCTGCTTTTGCATAAAATATGTCATTTTAATTTTACTTTTTGTCCAATTAACATCCTATTCGAGTAATTATATGGCTCTTTACCCTTACACCCTTCAACCTGTTGATATCAATCTAACTGAAGAAGAGTTCCACAAAGCACAGTTTGAGTTATTTGAAAAAACCAATCCTTCTTACGGCCTAAAAAATATTAAAATGAAAGAATGGATCATCATGGCCATCGTGGTGGCAGTTTCTATAGCTGGGCTTGTTTACGTCAAAGGCTACTCAACCTTTATCTTTTATTTGATGTTGGTTTTGGTCGTGCTGTATATACTGGTGCGCACCATTGGGATGAAATGGTATGTGCAAAGAGAATTTGAAAAGCAGATGGCTGAGCAAGAGATGCCTGATGAAATGAAACAGCTAAAGCTTGGGGTACAAAAACATGGATTAATCATGGCCATGCCCTCTCCTAACGCTGGCCTTCAAACCAATAAAGCCATGCGCGGTATGCAAATGCGTGGTTCGGCGACACAGCAAGCCGTTATTCCCTGGACTGCCGTAAAAAGCTGGGAAGAAACGGATGACTATATTTTCATGCTGTTTGAAATGCAAGGTCAACAAGGCAGCCAAATCATTCCAAAACGCCTACAAGCACAAAAATTCCCTATTGATACCGTTCGCACTCATTTACAAGAAGTGGTACCTGTTAAAGGACTACAGCCTCAGGCGATTGGTCAGTAATATCTAGTCCTAGACTCTCATTAAGAAAATGACCCAAATTGGGTCATTTTTTTTGCCTTAACTTAAGAAAAAAATTTCAAAAAAACATTCCAATAAGTAAACATAAGTTTTGGCCTAACAATGTAAGTAAAGGTTAGTAATTTTACAAAACTTATCACAAACATTAAAGTTTTACATTTAACTAATCATACTATATTTGCTACTATAATAGTCATTAAAGGCAAGGGGCAAAGCCCAATAAAGACCCCAATAAAAACACTAACTACAAAGGATAATTATTATGACAACTAATCAGATTGGTTTAGAAAAAAAAGATATGTCAGCAGTGATCGAAAAACTAAATAACCTGCTTTCAAGCTATCATATTTTCTACATCAACGTACGTGGCTATCACTGGAACGTAAAAGGTGAACATTTCTTCTCACTACACCAGCAGTTTGAAGAGCTATACACCAACCTACAAGTTCAAATTGATGAAATTGCAGAGCGTGTTCTAACTCTAGGCGGTACTCCACTACATGCTTATAGTGACTTTGCTCAACACAGCAGCCTAAAAGAAGATAAAGACGTGTTCTCAGGTACAGACTGTGTGCGTGGCGTAGTTGCAGGCTTGCAAGGACTTATTGAAGAGCAACGTGGTGTTTCTGCAGTGGCAGAAGAAGCGGAAGACCAAGGTACTGCAGACTTAGTTGATGAGTATGTTCAAGAACAAGAAAAACTAGTTTGGATGTACAACGCTTTCTTAGGCTAATTGCTAAAGCAATAAGCAATCTAAAGGCTAGATAACGATTATCTTAACTTAGCCATAAAAAATCCCCCGTATTATACGGGGGATTTTTTTGTCTTAATAAATAAGATTTATAGTAAGAAGAAATAAGCCCAGCATGCCACGATAATTGAAGCGACAATGTTCAAGACTATACCCACACGCACCATCTCAGATTGCTTAATCAAACCGGTACCAAATACGATAGCATTTGGCGGTGTCGCCACAGGTAACATGAAGGCACAAGAAGCACCGATACCAATAATCATCACCAACACTTCGATCGGTAAGCCCATCTGTTCGGCAATGGCAACGAAAACAGGGACTAACAGTGCCGCTGAAGCCGTGTTTGACGCAAACTCTGTCAAGAAGATGATAAACACTGCGATAGCCAACATAACTAAGAACAAGGGCGTAGTCATTAACGCATTGGCTACAGTCTCACCCATTACCAAAGAGGCTCCTGAAGACTTCAGCACATTAGATAAGGCAATACCCCCACCGAATAACATGAGCACGCCCCAGTCAGTGTTGTCTGAAACCTGTTTCCATGACACCAGACCTAAGCTGACAACCGCAGCGGCAGCACTTAAAGCGATAATAGCGTCAATGTCACTGATTTCAAAATACTCACCCAATTTATTACCGAATATCCACGATAAGGCTGTGACTATGAACACCACAATGGTAATAATTCTAGGCTTAGTCCAAGGGATATCCGGCTGGTCAATACTGCTAATACGCACATTAAGATTGGGTTTTAACACCAAATACATCGCACCCAATAATAAAGGCGTTAATACAAACGTCAAAGGCAGACCAAACTTCATCCAATCAATAAAAGAGATTTCTAAAGCTTTGGCAGCAATGGCGTTTGGTGGGGAGCCTACGATGGTTCCCAAGCCGCCCAAACTTGCCGAGTAAGCAATACCCAATAGGACGAATACGAATGTGCCTCGGTCTTTTTCACGGTCAACCTGAGACAACATACCGATAGCCAACGGCAACATCATCGCCGCTGTCGCCGTATTTGAGATCCACATGGAAAGCATGGCGGTAGCAAAGAATATCAGCATAACCGCATTACCCAGCTTACCCCCTGATAAAGAGATTAGCTTTAACGCAATCTTCTTATCCAGACTTTGTACATGCAGAGCAGCCGCTAGCGCAAAGCCCCCAAAGAACAGGTAAATGGTTGGGTTAGCAAAGCTCGATAAAGCTGACTTGGTATCAAAATCAGGAATACCAATAGCCACCCCGATAATCATGACCAATATCGCGGTAATGGTGACGTGTAAAGCCTCAGTTAACCACAGCGTACCAATGAATAATAACATCGATAAGCCTTTATTAACGTCGGTATCGAAAGGCAACACATTAAAGACAATCAAGCTAATTATCGCTGCAATAGCAGTAATAATTAGTCCTTTTCCTGTGCCTTTAGGAAAAGTATCTGTGAACAAGTACTCATTGCCATCATGAGGAAGATGACTGTCTAAGTTCTTATTTGCACCCGTAGGTGGGGTCTGATTCAACTCTGACATACAACACCTTTATAAAATTAAATTCTTACTGTCGCAGTAAGAAACACTATAAAACTGGACGGGATATTTACTAAAACACCAAGTTAATGTAAATTTGTTATATTTAGAAATCACTAAACACTTCTTAAAAGTTACATTTGTAGTATATTGTATAAGTTTTTATAAATCATTAATATGATATTTCAAAATAATAGACTCACAACTTGGTCTATACTAACCTTTTTCAGTTTTCTTTGCCTTCATCGTAATTGAATACGCACTTTGTGAGACTGCTGAATCAAGAAATAAAAATCAGGATGTCGTGTGACTACTCATTTAAAAGATACCCCACTCGTACAGGGCACTAGTTACGATTGGGCAGAAGGCTTTAAACGAAGCCTTCCGGTAGCAATGGGCTATCTTCCTGCAGGTATCGCGTTTGGTGTTCTAGCTCAAGTGGCTGGCATTCCTGTTTGGGCCACAGTTATGCTTAGTGTTGTGCTGTATGCTGGTGCTGCTCAATATGCCTGTATCCCCATGCTGAGCGCAGGCTTACCCATTGGCAGTATGGCAACCAATATTGCCGCCATCAACTTACGTCATATTTTTTATGGCATGCCCCTATTACAATCCTTACCTCAGAATAAACTGGCCAAAACTTACTGCTTATTTGCGTTAACCGATGAGACCTTCTCGGTTATGACCAGTATGCCAACTGAGTTAAGACAAGCCTTGATATTACCTATTAGCTTTTTTAATCAGATGTGGTGGGTTGTCGCAGGCGCAATTGGATTTATGATAGGAAGCACTCTAAATGATTTAATCCCGCATTTAGATTTCGCTTTAGTGTGTTTGTTTGCGATCTTGGCTTATGAGCAATTTCAAAGCGTTAAGCGTTATTTCCCCATTGGTATTGCCGTTATCTCCTTAGTCATTGCCTCTTTATTTACCAGTAATTGGGTATTATTAATGGCAATTAGTATTTGTATGCTCCTTATTTTAGCCAGTGGCTTATGGATACAGCGCAATATGAAAGGAGTTGGTAGTGACCAGTAGTTATCTTATTCTCGCAACTTTTGCTATGGCTGGTGTCACTTTTATTACTCGTGCTCTCCCCGCTTTAATCCCAAGAAGACTTCTAGATAAGCCTTGGTTACATCGACTCAATGAAAGTCTGCCTTTGTCAGTAATGGCCCTGCTCATTTTGACCAGTTTGTCTTATCAAGACTTATCTCCCACAACAGGGCTGCACAGTGCTGAATTGCATTTATTACTGGCACAGATTGGGGCACTGTTATTGGTACTCCTGGTTTATCATATTAGCCGCCAATTACTGGTGAGTATGGTCGCTGGGATTGCTTCATTGAACGGTTTATTATGGCTATTTACCAACTTTTTAGGATAACCTCATTAGACTTACAGGCTGGGTTGACCTGTTACACTTCAAATCTATTTCAACCTAAAAGGTTATAAAAAACACTATAACTTTTAGCAACTTATAACCTTTATTTTTACAAGCTATCAAAAGTATTCAATCGACTTAAGTTTTGCGATATCTATGCTATTGTATTAGGCTTAAAACCCATAACCTTGATAATAGGAATAAAACAAGTATGAATTCATCTACTAGAAATGAGCATGATTTACTTGGTGAACGTGATATCCCTTCTGACGCGTATTTTGGTATTCAAACCCTGCGTGCTTATGAGAACTTCAACATTAGTAAAGTACGCCTACATCAATTCTCCCCTTTCATTAGAGCTTTTGCTACTGTCAAAAAAGCCGCTGCTATTACCAACCACAAAGTTGGTGTTCTAGAAGAGAAAAGAAAAGACGCTATTGTGGCTGCTTGTGATGACTTAATTGCAGACAAGCTACACGATCAGTTTATTATCGATATGTTCCAAGGTGGTGCCGGTACTTCGACCAACATGAACGTTAACGAAGTGATCGCTAACCGTGCCTTAGAAATCATGGGTCATGAAAAAGGTGAGTATCAGTACTTACATCCTAACAACCATGTCAACTTATCTCAGTCAACTAACGACTCTTATCCTACTGCCCTAAAACTTGCTTTAGACTTCTACTGTGACCGTCTACTTAGCAAAATGGACATTTTGATTGAAAGCTTCTTAAATAAAAAAGAAGAGCTGGGTGATCGTCTAAAAATGGGCCGTACTCACCTACAAGATGCGGTACCTATGACTGCAGGACAAGAGTTCAACGCTTTTGCTACTATGATCAAAGCTGAGAAAAAGCGCATTGAGCAGGTCCGTGAACTGCTTTATGAAATCAACATGGGTGCCACAGCCATCGGTACGGGTATCAACGCGCCAAGCAGCTACCCTGAGACTTGTGCTGAAGTATTAAGAGAGCTAACTGGTAAGCCTTATTACACTTCTGATGACTTAATTCAAGCCACTCAAGACACCAGTGTCTATGTTGCTCTATCAGGCAACCTACGTCTATTGGCCACTCGCTTATCAAAAATTGCCAACGATATTCGTTTGCAATCTTCAGGTCCTCGCGCAGGCTTAGGTCAATACCGTATTCCACAAATGCAACCAGGCAGCTCAATCATGCCAGGTAAAGTAAACCCAGTTATTCCAGAAGTGGTGAACCAAGCTTGTTTCCATATTATGGGTATTGACCATACCATCGCCATGGCTTCTGAAGCAGGTCAATTACAGTTAAACGTGTTTGAACCTGTCATGGCGTTCAACCTATTTACTGGCCTTGTGATGCTAAGCAATATTTGTGAGACCTTTGCCACACGTTGTATCGATGGCATCGAGATGAACGAAGATTATTGCCGTGAGCAAGTGTTAAGTAACATTGGTCTGGTTACTGCACTAAACCCACATCTTGGCTATGAAGTATCTACTCGTATCGCCAAAAGAGCTCAAGAAACTGGGGGCAGTATCTACAATATCGTTTTAGAAGAGAAGCTATTGGATCAAGAAACACTAGATCAGATTATCTCTCCTGAAAATATGGTGTACCCTCTGTTAAAGCGTGAAGCTTAGAGGATATAAAAAGGGGCAGCTTAAAAAATAGGTTTTCAGACAAACTATATGTTGCTAAACTTCTATTTTTTAAGTAGCCTATTTTCTTTTATCCCATTCAAGGAACGATCCATGAAAAAATTCTTAGCAGTTTCGGCCCTGATGACCTCGCTTGCGCTGACAGGCTGTGCCACTACAGGCACTGGTACTGATGCAGGAAACGCTGTTGGTACCGCCACTAATATGGGTATGAGTATCTTTAAAACTGCCGTAGATGCTCAATGCCGTAGCGAACTTGAAAAACAAAATGCTTGGCGTATTGCTCGCGTAGCAATGAACTCTGAGCAAGAAGAAGTGGCCAAGACTAAGATTTGTGGTTGTGTTAGCGAACAGGCTCCTCAGCAAGTAACGGTTGTCGATATGACCAATGCTGCCATTGACCCTCAGTACCGCGCACAATTGGTGACAAAAGTTGTCGCCAAATCACTACAGACTTGCTATGCAAGTTTTACTAAATAAGGTAAACACCCCTCATCAATAGATATAGGGATGCTTTACTAAGTCAAGCCTAAAAAAAGCACTCAAGATAACTCTTGAGTGCTTTTTTTTATGCCAGGGCTAATAATTTAACCCTTTATTTTATCTTTGCAATCCTTTGCAATCTGACTACTTTAGCTTACTGAGCGTCTTGACCTTGCGTCTAACTGATTGGCACAATACGCTCGTGCTGACCGTCGCCCAATAAGCTTTGGCTACCTATGCCTTCTGGATTCATTTCAAGATAAGCGGTCATTTGTGCCACCGCTTCTTCATCTCCTTCGGACATAATACGCTGCTTAATGGCTTCTACTGGAGGTACAGCTAAGTTTTTTAGCAAAGACAATAGCTGACTGCTCTGCCCTTTAGTAACCACCAACTCAATTAACTGACGGGCATCGACCGGTAAGTCTGCTGTTGACTGAGCCATAAGCGCTAAATGATAAGCACCATGGGTGTCTTCATCCGTAACGATACGTTGCTCAATGGCTTTATAAGTTTCGCTCGTCGCACCGCCCGCCACACTTAATAAGTGGATACACTTAAGAGAAGAGTACGCCTCATTATCGGCAATGGCTTTGATTTTTTCTGATTGCTCTTCTAATAACTTACGTTTTTGTACTAACTTGTCATCTGAAGTCATATTTTATTCCTATATTTTCTAAAGACTAAGGGGTTAACTCAAACTTGAGGTCACCGACCGTCTTTAGCGTATGCCCAAAGCATACTTATTAATTAGTTTTTCACTTAACAGGTATATGGCGATTATTATTCATTTATAAAGCAGAGACATACAAAAACATAACAAGCCTATCGTGAGCCGCTTAAATCATAACCACAAAAAAAAGCCCCAGATTATTTCTGAGGCCTCTTCATTACTTTCTTTAATATCATTTCGAAATATAAGTAGAGATTAAGCTGGGCTGTGCTCTTCAACTAAAGGCTTAAGCTCACCTGATTGATACATCTCAAGGATAATATCAGAACCACCCATTAGCTCACCATTGATCCAAAGCTGTGGGAAAGTTGGCCAGTTAGCCACTTTTGGTAAAGTAGCACGGATTTCAGGGTTTTCTAAGATATTAACGAAAGCAAATGGACGACCAATTTGAGTCAATACTTCAATGGCTTTTGCAGAGAAACCACACTGTGGGAACTGTGGCGTGCCTTTCATATAAAGAAGTACTGGGTTTTCTTTAATTTGGTTGCGGATTAGGGTTTCGATATCGTTAGCTTGTTCTGTCATAATAAATCCTTATTGGAAGACACGGGTAAAACTTCAGTTATAGAAGCAAGGAGAATAAAAGTAAGGTTAAATAGTTAATGGGGATGGTAACAAAAAATGCAACAAAGATGCATTCTCAATATAGATTATTGTTTACTTACCAGTACCACAGCGCTGCACAGAATACCTTCTTGACGACCGGTAAAGCCAAGCTTCTCAGTGGTCGTGGCTTTGACACTGATATTATCCACCTCAGTATCTAAATCTTGTGCAATATTGGTACGCATTGCTAAGTTATGTTTAGCAAGTTTTGGACGTTCACAAGCCACAGTAATATCAGCATTAATTAGTTTATAGCCCTTTTGCTGAATTAAATCATAGACATGACGCAATAGCACACGAGAGTCTAAGCCCTCATTGGCATCATCAGTATCTGGAAAATGTTGACCGATATCGCCCAAAGCCAAAGCGCCAAGCAAAGCATCTGCTAGAGCATGCAATACCACATCCCCATCAGAATGCGCCAATAAGCTGTGGCTGTGCTCAATCTGCACCCCTGCCAATGTCACAAACTGCTTAGCTGCGCTGTCCTGATTTCCACTTTCTGCCGACTTGTCATAAAAAGCGTGTACGTCAATACCTTGTCCAATTCTTATCATTATTAGCCCATCAGTGTTATAATTTAACCAAATTTTAGCATAGTTTCTAATAATATGACGATATCTGCCTCTTTTGACAATAACCCTTACGATTTACCTGCCTTACGCTTAAGTGATGTGCCCAATCCTGGCCAGACACGAGTGGTGGTCGGTATGTCTGGTGGTGTGGACTCTTCAGTATCTGCAGTACTTCTACAAAAGGCAGGCTTTCAAGTTGAAGGCTTGTTTATGAAGAACTGGGAAGAAGATGATGGCACCGAATACTGTACGGCTATGGAAGACTTAGCCGATGCACAAGCAGTGTGTGATAAATTAGGGATTACCCTACACACTGCCAACTTCGCTATGGAATACTGGGACCGAGTGTTTGAGCATTTCTTAGCTGAGTATCAAGCTGGCCGTACCCCAAACCCAGACATTCTTTGTAATAAAGAAATCAAGTTTAAGGCATTTTTAGATTATGCCTCTGATCCTAAATTCGGTCTTGGTGCAGATTATATCGCCACAGGTCACTATACCCGCCGCAGTGTCAATTACACGCGTGAAGATGGGACGGAAGTGGCACGCCTGCTAAGAGGATTAGATAACAATAAAGACCAAAGTTATTTCTTACATGCTGTGGGCGGCGATAAAATTGCCAAAACTTTATTCCCTGTGGGCGAATTAGAAAAACCTGAAGTGCGTAAAATTGCCGAAGAGTATGAATTGGCCACTGCCAAAAAGAAAGACTCTACTGGTATTTGCTTCATTGGTGAGCGCCGCTTTAAAGACTTCTTACAGCAGTACTTGCCGGCCAAGCCTGGCAATATTGTTACCGATGATGGTATCACCATTGGCAAACACGATGGACTAATGTACTACACCTTAGGTCAGCGTGGTGGCATCGGTATTGGCGGCGTAAAAGATCGCCCAGAAGAGCCTTGGTTTGTACTTAAAAAAGACTTGAGCAATAATGAGCTTATCGTCGGCCAAGGCCATGACCACCCTATGCTACTTAGCCAAAGCTTAACCGCTTATAAATTAGACTGGATTGAGCGTGTGGCACCAGAAGCCATCTTTAGTGAACAAGGTCTAAAATGTGTTTCCAAGACCCGCTATCGTCAGCCTGATCAAAGCTGCACCGTTTTTGCTGATTCTGAAGATGGTAGCCGAGTTAAAGTGGTATTTGATGAGCCACAGCGCGCGGTGACGCCAGGTCAATCAGCTGTATTCTATGTTGGTGAAGTTTGTTTGGGCGGCGGCGTGATTGAGTCCGCTGAAGTATAATGCTTTTGCTATAATCTAGCCAGGGCAATCGCACTATAAAAAGTCAAAGAAGGAGTAAAATATAGCAATCGATCCATAAGAGGTAGCTATTATGCTCAACGATCCAAGAGAGTTCTTTGCCAAACTCAATGACCCAAGACGCCAAAACAAAAACCTCTATCATCCACTAGAGAACGTCATATTTATTGCGCTAACCGCT
>NZ_FUGD01000152.1 GCF_900162815.1 Psychrobacter pasteurii
ACGTTTAATAAGTCTCGTATCTAGGATCATTTTCTCTATACCATACTGCGCTATTTTATCAAATTTATGCTCAATGATAAATTGTGTAGATACCTATGCACTTCAGGGGGTGGATATAAGGCGACATGTACTGTCGTGAGTAGTGTTTAAAAGGTTGTAAGTTAAAATTAACCTCGCCATACTGGAGGTATGAAAACCCTCAAGCTACGCATTAAAGACAAACACATAAAAGAGCTGAATCAGCTAAGCAGTTCAGTAAACTTCGTGTGGAACTATGTTAATGCGCTGTGCTTTGAGCATTTAAAACGTACCGGTAAGTTTTTTAGTGCTTATGATCTAAGTGAGTATACCAAAGGAAGTGGCGAGTATTTAGGATTACACAGTCAAACACTGCAAGCTATCAATGAGACTCACGCCAAGGCCCGAAAACAATTTAAAAAAGCCAAGCTTAACTGGCGCAGCAACCGTCCTGATGCCAAGCGTAAATCACTGGGTTGGATACCTTTTAAAAAGTCTGCTATCAAGTATCTAAGCACAAGACAAACGGGAAAGAAAGTACTGAGATCAACCATACAGCTATCGCTCTCTAAAGGTCAGAAGCTCATCATAGATGTATTCGATAGCTACAACCTCAGTCTATATCAAATTAACACCTTAGAGATTGTACAAGACAGTCGTAATCGTTGGTATGCGTGTATTACCGTTAAAGACTACCCCAAACAAGCAAGTGGTATGGGCAGCGTTGGTATTGACTTAGGTTTAAAAGAGTCTGCAACCACATCAAATGGCGACAAGCTAATTATTAAGCAGACCCAAAAATGGGCGAATAAATTAGCAGTAGCCCAGCGTGCTAAGAATAAAAAGCGTGTTAAAGCCATTCATGCCAAAATTAAAAACACAAGATTAGATTTAATCCATAAATTCACCACCCAATTAGTTAAAGATAATGCCTTAATTGTGGTTGGTGATATAAAATCACGCTCATTTACCAATTCGATGACCAAACTGGCTAAATCGATATACGATGCAGGTTGGTTTGAACTTAAACGACAACTGGAATATAAATGCAAGCATGCAGGTTGTCAGCTTGAGATGGTAAATGAGAGTTACACTACCCAGACCTGCTCGTGCTGCCTTGAAATAAGTGACAGTAGTCCGAAAGGTAGAGCAGGTTTGCGAATAAGAGGATGGGCTTGTGCTGAGTGTGGCACATGGCATGATAGAGATATCAATGCTGCTAAGAATATCCTTGCGGTCGGGCTTGACCGTCTAGCTGTAGGAATCCCCTCGGTTTAGCGAGGGGAGGAGGTCAAAACAAGTGGCTTATAGCAATACCCAGCACGAATAACAGGTTAATGATAAGGGTTAACTTAACGATGGATTTTAATTGGCTGCCTATCAGTACCGTATCTATTTTACCCTTAACCCTATTAACTGTACTGATGGTAGACTCCTCCATCACTTGTGCTGAAAACAAAACCCTTAGATGCTTAGCAATTAAAGGCAATGCTAATAGCCATATCAAGCTATAAGGATTATAGACAACCCCATATAGCAGATAACACAAAAGAGACAATGCCATCAATAACACATAGCCTGATCGCATTCTGTTAGCGCCCAATAAAACAGCAAGGGTTATTTTTCCTGCTTGCTTATCACTATATATGTCTCGCATATTGTTAACAAACAAGACACAGGCTGCCAGCCCACCACCGCCAGTAGCGGGTAGTAAATGACTTAACCAAAACTGCCCTGTTTGTAGGTAAACGCTGCCAAGCACGGCAAGCCACCCAAAGAATATCAGTACCGCAGCCTCCCCCATAGCTCGATAACCATAAGGCCGCTTACCCATGGTATAAGCCATAGCTGCCATAATGGCCAAAACCCCAAAAGCTAGAAAAATAAGGAAATCGCGGAGATTATCAAACCCAATGGCTATTAAGGCAACCCCTGAAACAAAGGTAATTAACGCCCATCCGAAGATTAGTCGTTTGAACTGATTTGGCTGCAATAATCCTTGTGCTGTCATTCGCTCAGGACTGCTAGCCGCTCTGAAATTATCCGTCCCTTTAATACCATCCCCATAATCCTTGGCTAGATTAGATAAAATCTGCAACGCTAACGCCACCCATAAAGTGAGTGCAAACACCACAAGATTGTGCCCGTTAATAGAAGAAGATAAGGCCAGTTGTGATAAAGCTAAGCCATTGCCGCAAAGAATGCTGGCAATGGCTAGGGGAAAGGTTCTGGGACGAGTAGCTTGTAATAAAGCTTTTGTAGAGGAAGCGACAGGCTTATTCATAAGTTAAGGTAATAGGCTATGACCGCTATTAATGATTTACCTTAGCTTTGAGGGTAGTAAATATACCGGATAAGGCATAGATAACCCCTATGGCTAAAATACCCACTGGAATATCATAAAGCACGATGGCCATGACTAATACACCAATAATAAGGGCCACAAAAGGTACTTTTTTTCTATCAAATTCTTTAAAGCTGTAATACTTAATATTACTGACCATCAATAAACCACAAATAACTACCCAGATAGCAGCGATGACCATAACTTGCCCATCGTACTGTCCTATCCAGTAGTTATGATCGATAGCTACCATGACAGCACTGGTTACTAAGATAGCTGCCAATGGACTAGCTAAACCCACAAAGTACTTCTTATCTACCTCACCGATTTGCACATTAAAGCGTGCCAAACGGAACGCTGCACAAGCAGTAAATATGAAGGCACAACCAATACCTACTCTACCTAAGGGCTGTAACGCAAAGCTATAAATTAATATAGCAGGCGCCACTCCAAAGGCTAGCATATCGGCTAAAGAGTCATACTGCTCCCCGAAAGGACTTTGTGCATTGAGCATGCGTGCTACACGCCCATCCGCGCCATCTAAGATAGCGGATAAAAATATCGCTAGTGAGGCTTTGTAAAAATGACCTTGAGTACTCGATAATATTGAGAAAAACCCAGACAATAAGGAAAGCGTGGTAATTAAGTTAGGCGCCAAATAGACTCCGCGACTGACCACAGGCTTACCATCAGCGACTTCTTGCTCAATAACCTCAAAAGTTAAGGTGTCTAAACCTTCTATACCCGATTCGGTAGGGCGAATAGGCGGTGACATATCAGACTGTACGATCTCTGGCTGCACAGCTTCTGAACTCGAGTTATGTGGGGTCTTCATACTAAATCCTTTATTGATCAAAAGCTAAGCCACTTATAATAAGCAGCTTAGCAAACTGCTACTCGCCTACCAGCCAGCGAACACTTACTGCTTGGCTTTGTGGTAGCTCAGGAGCATCTTCTGGACGCATTAAAGGCTGGATGAAATTTAGGATTTCACGAGCGTGTTGATCAAACTTCCAAGGGGGATTAATAATCAGCATACCCGTTCCGTTAAGACCTACCGCAACATCATTAGGGTAGATATTAAGCTCACACAATAGCTGCTTACGGATACCTGTACGCTTCATCTTTTTATAAAAAAGCTCAACCGCTTCAATATTTTTAATTGGGAACCAAAGGGCATACACCCCCTGTGGCCATTTGGTCATCGTCGCAACCAACAGCTCGACCAAACGGGTAAAGTCTTTATGTTCTTGCTCGTACGGAGGGTCAATTAAAATAATACCACGACGCTCTACTGGCGGAATAACTGCCGGAATACCTTCAAAAGCATCACGGTTATGAATACCAATAGGTAACTGATAAAGCTGATAATTTAGCGCATCGTATTCGGTATTTTTAAATTCGAATGCTTCAGCTCTGACGTTGACCTCAGGATTTTGTTGAACATGATTGGCAATCCACCATGGAGAGCCTGGATAAACGTGTCTGTCATAAGTTTGACGTGCTTGTTTAATATCATCCACATACTGACGTACCGCATCAGGAGCTTCAGAGATGTCAGCGTCTAAAATTCTTTGCACACCTGCTTTGGCCTCGCCTGTCTTGCGAGCCTCTTCACTGCTTAATGAGTAAAGACCGCGTCCGCCATAAGCGTCTAGCGCGTAAAATGGCTTACCTTTAGTGCTCATTTGATTAAGCAGTTGAACCAGTAAAATGTGTTTTGCAACGTCGGCGAAATTACCGGCGTGATAGGCGTGTTTGTAATTCATAAGTTAGCTTGTTTTAGTGTAGAAAGGTTTGTTTTCAAAAATTAGTTCTATGGTAGCATAAGCTGGTTTAAAATAAGTATATTAATGGTTAATAGCCTGTTATCTGTTATGGCCTCCATATTGCCATTAAATTACTGTTAAACTGACTATAACCTCACTACTTTATTAACTTGTCAGTTTTAAACAAGCCCGTCTTAGGCTTTATAAATATGAACAATAGAGATTCCGCCAATGACTAAAGTGGTTAATACGACCATCGAAAGCAACTTAACCCCCACCTCTTATAACTTCCAAGATCCAGTCACAGCCGCCATTCCTCCACCCCTGCTACCAGAAGATTTGGCTGTTTCTAAAAAACAAGCTCACCAAGTCTTACAGCAGCTACCTCCTGATACCCCTTTTGATCAGCAGCACAGCTCATCAGTTACCTTAGATTTGTCTGAAACTCAAAAAACTTTGGATTATTCTGATTTTTCGGCAAATTGGGAACAAAGAATAAATGATGAGGTTTTAGATATTTTCGTCCATGATGGGTTTATCGTAATAGATGACGTATATTCCCAGACGGCACTCCTTGCGTTACAAGCGGAAAGTGGCTTTATTGATTATCGCGACGCAAAGTTAGCTGAAGGTGTGCGTAAGACTGATATTCGCGGCGATCGAATTCGCTGGATCACCAAAGACTTTTTTGCAGGTTATTACTACTTACAAAGTATGAATGAGTTGGCTCATCTATTTAATCGTACTTTATTCGCCGGTATCCGTCACAGCGAGGCGCATTACGCCTGTTATCCACCAGGGTTTGGTTATAAGTGGCACTCTGACAATCCAGTCGGCCGTGATGAGCGGGTAGTTTCTGCGGTATTTTATTTAAATGACGAGTGGGAAGATTCCGATGGGGGTCAGCTTTCTGTCATAGATAGCCATAATCAACACCATCAACTGTTACCTAAAACCAATCGCTTGGTAATTTTTGACAGTAATTTACAACATCAAGTCGAGATAGCTCATCGTCAGCGCTACTCCATTGCCACTTGGCTGCGTAGTGATGAAGCTTTGATAGTTGCAGAGCCTATTTAAGGCTGTTTTTTTCAATTTCTGAGCGCCTATGGCTATCAGTATTTATACTTTATTTCATATATTTAAGGGATTTTATGAGTTCTAATGACACTATTGGCCAATCAAACCATCAACAGCAAACCTTAGAACTTAGTATTGAGCTGATGCGCCGTGACTCTGTGACACCTGATGATAAAGGGGCGCAAGATGTGTTGGTTGAGCGATTAAGCCCGCTTGGATTTGATAGCGAGTTTATGTATTTTGGAGACAAACAAGCAACTGGTCTTCATGCTGAAGTCAAAAACTTATGGCTAAGACGTGGAAACAGTGACCCAGTCATTTGTTTTGCCGGTCATACCGATGTGGTACCAACCGGTAATCCTGATAACTGGAAAATTCCGCCTTTTAAACCGACAGTAAAAGACGGCTATCTTTGGGGACGTGGTGCTGCCGATATGAAAACAGGTATCGCAGCTTTCACCGTTGCTGCTGAAAGCTTTGTCAAAAAACACCCTGACCATAACGGCTCGATTGCGATGTTAATCACCTCTGATGAAGAAGGCCCGTCTATCAATGGCACTGTCAAAGTGGTTGAAGCCTTAGAGGCGCGTAACGAGAAAATCACTTATTGCTTAGTCGGTGAGCCATCAAGCACAGATACACTTGGCGATATCATCAAAAATGGTCGCCGTGGATCACTAGGCGGTATTTTGACCGTGACCGGCAAACAGGGTCACGTCGCTTATCCGCATTTGGCAGTCAACCCGATTCATGCCCTCTTGCCAGCACTAACCGAATTTGAAAGCGCGGTTTGGGACGAAGGTAACGACCACTTCCCTGCCACGACCATGCAAATTTCTAATATTAATGGCGGTACAGGCGCTAACAATGTGATTCCTGAAACAGTAGAAGTGGTGTTTAACTTTAGATTCTCCACTGAAACCACAGAAGAAGAATTAAGAGCCAAAACCCATGAAATTTTAGACAGACATTTTACTGATACTGAAGCCACTTACGATATCGACTGGAAGTTATCAGGTCATCCCTTCTTAACCGCTGAGGGTAAACTGGTTGATGCGTGTAAAGTAGCCATTAAAGAAGTGACTGGTATTGATACTCAGTTATCAACTTCGGGCGGTACGTCTGATGGGCGCTTTATTGCGCCAACCGGTGCGCAAGTGGTTGAGCTTGGCGTGCGAAATGCGACCATTCATCAAGTGGATGAAAAAGTCGAAGTAGATGATTTAGGCAAACTGGCACAGATATATGAGAAGATGCTGGAAGAGTTGTTGTTAGACTCATAACTCATGTCATATAGAAAGGTTTATCTGATGAATGGTTTTTATAAAATATTGTCTTATTTACTAATTAGCAGTGCCGTTATATTATCCGGCTGTCAATCTATGCCCGAGCCTACTAACACGTCACTAGATAATCATGGCAACCAGCACAGTGCCGCGGACTCAAAAAATACCGCGCAGAATGACTGGGACACAATGGTGCCTATTATTAAGAAGTATCAGGGTGAGATAGTATTTATGAATACTAAACCACATGAACAGAAGATTGAGGTTGGTGTTTGTTTCTATAGAAAAATACCTGCTGATTTAAAAGGTGATATTGAGCAGAAATTAGCTACAGCAATAGATAAAAGCGTTGTAGTAACTCCTTCATCACACCTCACTCTGCCTATTGGCGGTTTAGATGAGTCGGTTTATCAGCACGACCCTTGTGTTTATTAATTAGGCATACCTAGTATTTAAATACTACAAATATTTATTGATTAAAAAAGCCCGACGCTTATTAAGCGTCGGGCTTTTTTACGGTCAAATTGTGATAGTAAGATTAGTCTGCTTCATCAATCCAATTCATCTGAATGGCTTCCAAGATACCTTCGTTCGAGCGATTTGGATCATCATCAAAGTTCTCAAGCTCGGTTACCCAGCGGTGTAAATCAGTAAAACGAATATATTGTGGGTCGGTATCTGGAAACTTTTCATAAAGTTCGATAGCGATATCTAAGCTGTCGGTCCATTTAAGTTTCTGATTCATAGTGGTTTCCTTATTATGAAAGTATTTTTAGTAATGCGTGAACTAAAACTGGTATCCCCTTAATGCTAACAAATATCAAAGCATGTATATAGCCAGTTTTATCAAAGCCAAACTTTACTGGGACTTAATCGCTATTTGGTTGGCATTCCACGTTTCAATAACTTCAGTTAAATGTTCCCCTTGCATACCAATGCTTGATGGCAAGTGCTTGCCCTTTTTATTAAATAATACAAATTTAGTCAACCCAATAGCCATCAAGGTATCTTTGACATAGAAGTGATGCTGAAAATAACCATACTTTTCGTCCCAGCCTTCCAAGGTACTGGTCACTGTCATCTTGCTTAAGAACTTAATTTCTTTTAGATAAACCATCTCTTGCATTGAGATGATCCAGTCCATACTCAGCCCACCCAACCCATTTTTCTTTAAAATTTTATACAGCCAAGCCGTCACGTTAATTTCAATAAAAGATAAGTAGCGATAATTAGGTAAGTGATTACGAAAGCCCATGTCGTGAGGTAAAACTCGGTAACTTTTACTAAAAGGGCGGAATAAATCTTCAGTGGAGACTTTTACGGCATTATCTCCCTCTTTCTGCGCAGTCTTACTTTGTCCAGAATTTTTAATCGACTCCGAATGCTCACGTTTTAATAACGCCATCACTATAAAGAAGCGAATTAGCATATTCATTATTGGTCTCCAAGCAAGGAAAATCAGGTTTTTTAAGGATATTAAATCTGTTAAATCAAACAACTTACACAAAGCATAAATTCAATACAGGCGTTAGTCTATACACCCCTGAGTCACTTGTCAGTCGACTTAATAAAAAAATTGCCTATTTAAGGTTGAAAATATAGTCATCAAACCCCATTTTTAGGACAGCCCCATAGCTCAATAGCAAAATTGAATCTTATACCCTTGAAATTTTGCTAAATAACAATATCTTCTGAGTGATATGGGTACCTTTTTTTAACTAAATGACTTTTTAATGGAGTGAACAATGAATATTCGCCCTTTACATGACCGCATCGTAGTCCGCCGTGTGGAAGAAGAACAAAAAACTGCCGGTGGTATCTTATTACCAGGTTCAGCTCAAGAAAAACCTTCACAAGGTGAAATTCTAGCTGTTGGTAATGGTCAAATCCGTGAAAACGGTGAAGTACGCGCTTTAGACGTTAAGGTTGGCGATAAAGTTTTATTTGGTCAGTATGCAGGTCAAACCGTTAAAGTTGACGGCGAAGAATTATTGATTATGAAAGAGTCTGACGTATTGGGCGTATTAGAAGGTTAATCTAAAGGATTAATAACCTTCTTTTTTTGATTTAGCTAATCCACTATTACAAAAAACAGATTTGGCTAAGCAAAGAAGTTCCATTCAACTCTAATAAAATAACTTAACACTCATTAACTAAAATAACTGGAGAGTATTCTCATGGCTAAAGACGTAAAATTTGGCATTGACGCTCGTAAACAAATGATGGACGGCGTAAACATTCTTGCTAACGCTGTAAAAGTAACCTTAGGTCCTAAAGGCCGTAACGTGGTTATCGATAAATCTTTTGGCGCTCCTGCGATCACTAAAGATGGTGTATCAGTAGCCAAAGAAATCGAACTTGAAAACAAATTTGAAAACATGGGCGCTCAGCTTGTACGTGAAGTTGCTAGCAAAACTAACGACGTAGCGGGTGACGGTACAACGACTGCAACCGTATTGGCTCAAGCCATTCTAGTTGAAGGTATGAAATCTGTTGCTGCCGGCATGAACCCAATGGATCTTAAGCGTGGTATCGACAAAGCCGTTGCTGCTGCCGTTCAAGAGATTCATAACATCTCTACCCCAGCTGACGACTCTAAAGCCATCGCTCAAGTAGGTTCTATCTCTGCTAACTCGGACACCAAAATTGGTGAGCTTATCTCTGAAGCTATGGAAAGAGTGGGCAAAAAAGGCGTTATCACTGTTGAAGAAGGTTCAGGCTTCGAAGACTCACTAGAAGTGGTTGAAGGTATGCAATTCGACCGTGGCTACATCAGCCCATACTTCGCTAACAAGCAAGACAGCCTAACTGCTGAATTTGAAAACCCATTCATTTTGCTTGTTGACAAAAAGATCAGCAACATCCGTGAAATCGTGCCATTACTTGAGCAAGTAATGCAGCAAAGCAAGCCACTTCTAATCATCGCTGAAGACGTTGAAAACGAAGCACTGGCTACACTAGTTGTGAACAACATGCGTGGCGGATTAAAAACTTGTGCGGTTAAAGCTCCAGGTTTCGGCGACCGTCGCAAAGCCATGCTACAAGACATCGCTATCCTAACTGGCGGTACTGTAATCTCTGAAGAAGTAGGCTTAAGCTTAGAAAGCGCTACTATCGAGCACTTAGGTACTGCGAAGAAAGTTACTGTGGGTAAAGAGAACACAGTAATCGTTGATGGCGCTGGCTCTAAAGCTGACATCGAAGCTCGCGTTGAGTCTATCAACCGTCAAATCGAAGAATCTACTTCAGATTACGACAAAGAAAAACTACAAGAGCGTGTTGCTAAGCTTTCAGGCGGTGTTGCAGTAATTAAAGTAGGTGCTGCTACTGAAACAGCTATGAAAGAGAAAAAAGACCGTGTTGACGATGCGCTACACGCAACTCGTGCTGCAGTAGAAGAAGGTGTGGTACCTGGTGGTGGTGTTGCTATGGTTCGTGCATTAAATGCTCTAGTTGACCTACAAGGTGACAACGACGACCAAAACGCAGGTATCAACATTTTACGCCGTGCGATGGAAGCACCATTACGTCAAATCGTAACCAACGCTGGTGACGAAGCGTCTGTTGTTGTGAACGAAGTAAAAGCAGGTTCTGGTAACTATGGTTACAACGCAGCATCTGGTGAGTACGGTGATATGCTAGAAATGGGTATCCTAGACCCTGCTAAAGTATCTCGTTCAGCACTAGAGCACGCAGCTTCTGTTGCTGGTCTAATGTTAACCACTGAAGCCATGATTACTGACAAGCCAGACGATAGCGATGCTATGGCTGGCATGGGCGGTGCTGGTGGTATGGGCGGCATGGGTGGTATGGGCGGCATGATGTAATCATCTCCCCTACTTACTTATGATACGCTTAGTGCAGTAAATAAAACCCCGATAGGCAATCGCTTATCGGGGTTTTTTATTATTGAAATTTGGGATTATAGGCAACGTTATCATTAATTATAAAGGCTAAATAATCTAACTCATAATAGTGACGCTACTTACTAACAAATACCGACAAATTTTATTTGAATTGATTAATTTGGCTTAAACTGCGGTTGACTACTGAGCGCCACTGGTTTATAAAATGCTCTCTTTTTTAAAATCGAACTCTCATTCAGTATATTTTCTAATTTTTAACCTTATTTAACTTGTTCATCAGGAGAGATATGGCCTTATTGACTTCCTCCCCTCGCTAAACCGAGGGGATTCCTACATCTAGACGGTCAAGCCCGACCGCAAGGATATTCTTAGCAGCATTGATATCTCTATCATGCCATGTGCCACACTCAGCACAAGCCCATCCTCTTATTCGCAAACCTGCTCTACCTTTTGGACTACTGTCACTTATTTTATGGCAGCACGAGCAGGTCTGGGTAGTGTAACTCTCATTTACGATCTCAAACTGACAACCTGCATGCTTGCATTTATATTCCAGTTGTCGTTTAAGTTCA
>NZ_FUGD01000089.1 GCF_900162815.1 Psychrobacter pasteurii
GGTTAGGTTTTGCGATAATATATTTATGAGCTGATTAAGGTTTGGCATAGTGTGGTTCGTAAGAAAAATTACTATTATGCCTTGTCCTTAGTCAGCTTTTTTGTTTTTGTCGTGTACAGAGTTAATTAATATAGTTAACAGCGGCTATTTTGACACAGCTACAGGGCAAATACTAAATTCGGACAAAAAATCTGCTTTGCTGCTAATGGATTAACAGTATCATATCATTAAGACACAAATATTCTTCACATTTTGATTTTGAATATTTGGTAAACTATGCCACTTTAATGAAACTCCCATACATTTCAATAACCTAACATAATGATTCTAATATGGAAAACCTGTTAAAAAAGCTGCCATTTTATGACAAATCTTGGTTTAACTTTTTACGATTTTTAATTCGTAATTTCATTGAGGACAATGCCCAACAAAAAGCCGCCTCTTTGACTTATACCACGCTATTATCAATCGTGCCTATTTTAACGGTTTTGCTGATGATTTTGTCTTCAATACCTGCTTTAGAATCTGTGCGTGATCAAATTTCTAATATTATTTATAGCAACCTGCTGCCACAATCAGGGCTACAAGTGTCACAGTATCTTGATAGCTTCGCCGAAAAGTCGAGTAATTTAACGGCTATTGGTGCCATGGCCTTATTTGTGACCAGTATTATGACTTTGACCACCATTGAACGGGCCTTTAATCAAATTTGGCGAGTAGAAGATCGCTCTGGTGGTATAAAAAGTATTGTGCGTTACTGGACCATTATAACCTTAGGTCCCTTGGTATTAGGAACGGCCTTTATTGTTTCAAGTACCGTACAAAGTCTAAGCTTCTTAAACCAACAAATCGGTGGCTATGGTATTGATTGGGGCTTTTGGGTACAAGCCGTATCCTTTGCCGTTACCATTGCAGGCTTTATTGGTATGTACTGGTTTATTCCTAAAGCCAAAGTTCCCTTAAAAAATGCTGCTATAGCTGGTGTCTTTGTAGCCATTACCTTTGAGCTACTTAAGTACTCATTCGGTATCATTATGAGTAACTTCACCAGTTATGAAGCGATTTATGGTGCCTTTGCCGCTCTACCTATCTTCTTACTTTGGATTTATCTGTCTTGGAACTTAATCCTACTTGGCGTTGAGATAAGCTATAGCCTAACTATCTTTGCGACCAAGGAAGTCTACCCACGTCACCCACTGTTAAGCCTGTTAGATATGTTAAATCTGGTTCATGAGCACTATCAAGAAGGCAGCTCAACCAGTGAAGAGGAGCTGCGCAGTGTGTTGGGCCGTAAAGAGCTACCTAAGTGGTTTACCTATCTTAATTACTTATTAGACAGCGATTTAATCACCATTACTGAAAAAGGAAACTATGTCTTAAAAAGAGACTTAGACCATATTACCTTGTGGGACTTTTACCGTACGCTTCCTTATCCACTGCCCATCAAAGATGAGATAGATGATCTCAGGGCCAATATGGATACCCCTTGGTTAAGCCTATTGACTCAGCGTTTTAAAGATACCGAAAAGCATGCCAAACATGAGCTAGACATTCCGCTTTCAGACATCTTTGAAAATAGCTTACCTCGTGAAGGCGTTAAGGCAAATAAGTCTATGTTTGATGACGCTGATAAAAAAGCTAACTCTAAAAATAGCGACTCAACACAGTCAGATAAAGAAGACTTTGAGGCAGAGACCTATGACCCTGATGCCAAAGTGGTAGAAGACAATCAAAACAAAGAAGCGGTTATGCCACCCGATGCGGACTTAAAATCTAATAATAACAGCGACAAAACTGCAGAGACTTCTACTCATAAGGCTAAAAAAAGAGGAGGTCTGCTTGGCGTACTAAGTCATGATAGAGACGAGCCTATTATTACTGAGGATGATAACCCTAATAAGGATTAAGCTCTTTTGCTTTACACGCAAGCGTTATAGTCTTTAACTGATAACTGACCTTGAACTTATCATTAAAGGTCTATGAGGCAAAGGACTATAAGGCTTTACCTAGTATCACGAGATCTGCAGTAAAATCTTGCATATCACAGACCTTGGGGGAATCTACCCCAAGGCTCAAAGCCAAACTTTTCAAATAAAGATAAGCTTGGCTTATTATGACCAAATATAAGTGCTAGGATATTTTGGATACCCAGTTGTGGGGCTTGGGCCAACATCCATTGCAGCAGTAACCTTCCTAGACCCAAGCCTTGGTATTGTGTCGCCACATAAATACTAATCTCACTACTGATATGGTAAGCTATCCGATTTTTAACATCACTAAAGCTGCCCCAGGCCATGATGACACCTTCAGTATTGGTGACCACATAAATGGGGCGACTGGGCTGATGGGGCGACTGGGCTGACTTAAATGCTCATCGAACCATGCCTGTCTATCGGCAGCGGTCACTGGTGTTAAGTCTGCGGTTGACGCCTTGCCAGCGATACTTTGATTGTAAATGGTCACAATATCAGGCAAATCAGCAGGCTCAGCTAAGCGAATCTTATGAGTATTAACGGCTGGATTCAAAGCTTGGTTTACGCTCTTAGAAGCTGAATTGAGGGGACTAGCCATAGTGTTATTTTCTCATTAGAAGGCATTGATAAGATTTTGAGCCTCAGTGACTTTAATTTTACATTATAATGAAGGCAGATTATCTATAAATTAATCGCCTTTTTAATATCCTTAGTACTCTATTTTTTCTAAGTTACCAGTTTAATGAATTATCTGGTTTTTACTTATTTTTAAAGTAGCTGACAACTACCCTTGTGTTTATCGATAAGGCTTTATGAAAACAATTTTTTTAGATTTGGCCACAATCCATGTTGGCAATAGCCACAGTAGTCTAAACGCTAACAATGTTTTAACCATTGGTAATTTTGATGGGGTGCATTTAGGCCATCAAGCCATGCTAAAGCAGCTCAAACAAAGTGCTAGCGAGCAGCAGCTGGACACTATGGTAATGATTTTTGAGCCACAGCCGCGTGAGTATTTTGCCCAGCTAAAATCTGATCCCTCTTCTGCCCCTGCCCGATTAACTTCTCAAGATGAAAAACTAACTTTGCTGGCTGAATTTGGCATAGATACGGTGGTTGTTGCTAAATTTGATGAGGCGTTTCGCTCTTTGTCAGCCTCTGAATTTGCTGACATGCTCGTCCATCACCTAAATGTGAAATCTCTGGTGTTAGGCGACGACTTTAAGTTCGGTCATGACCGTACTGGGGACAGTGAATTTTTGCGCAATTATGGGTTGCCAGTCACCAACTTGCACACCATTACCGATACTCAAGTCGTAGACACTCAAGAGAGCTCTTTGCTTGAAGACAAGCGTATCAGCTCAACTAGAGTTCGTGAGCTATTGGCCAAAGGTGACTTAAAGACAGTCAGTCGTCTACTAGATCGTGACTATGCTATAACTGGCAAAGTAGTCGGAGGCGACAAAATTGGGCGCACTCTAGACTTCCCGACAGCCAATATTGAACTAAATAGAGTACGTCCAGCCCTACACGGGGTTTATGGTGTAGATGTGGTGGTACTCGATGAGTCAGGTGAAGTTGTTGCTGATGCTTTTGCAGATCTTGCTAAGGACACAAAAACTGGGATTGCTGGGCTACGTCCACACAGTTTATTTGGTACCGCTAATATCGGTATACGTCCTTCAGTAGACAAGCCTCATGAATGGCGTCTTGAAGTATTTTTCCCAGAATTTTCTGGTAACTTATATGAAAAAACGCTACAAGTTAGATTCTTAAATCACTTACATGGCGAACGTAAGTATGATGGCTTAGAAGCACTTAAGGCAGGTATTCAGCAAGATGTTAAAGACTTGATTGAATGGCGCCATAACCAAGATAAATAATAGTTATCGACCACTACAGCTAAAAAAGGCGATGACAGTCATACTATCCTCGCCTTTTTTTATAGCAAATTACTTTTTAATAAATAATGGTTTTTACCACTGTCGTTGCTGCTTTAAAACAGCTTTCTACCCGTCCTTCATCACACCAATCTCCAGTAACTATCCACTGCTTGTGGCTATCAACATAGCTAATTGGTGAAGAGTCATCGCCCTCTATCTGCTGGGTCGCAGCATAACGCCAGCGATGGCAATCTATTAACTTCGGCGCTGTCGCAGACTCCCAGCCCAATATATGTTGTGTGGCCTGTATTAAACGCTGCTGCACGTCTTCTAACGGCTCATCAACCTGTGCCTCAGACCACTGATTGTTGGCATGAATCGTAACACTTGGCAAAATATCCTCACGCCCTGGCTTACGCTGTTCGATAAATATCCGACTTATAGGTGAGCCTTCAGCTTTTACCTCAAGCACTTCCCACTGAGCCCCTGTTAAAGTTGGCGGTAAGCTAGAAGCCTGCTCCCAACCTAACATTAAGCTATAACAAGCCAGCATCTTAGAAGCCTTGAGCTTATTTAATAAGGCAAAGTCGGTGTGTTGTAACAATTCTATGGCCTGCGCTTGTGGCGCGGTACAGACCACCCAGTCAAATACCCCTAGCTCATTGCCTTTATCATCACGTAACATAGTCTTAGCGCCTGCATTAGATACCCCTTGTTTACCTTTATTGGCTTGGCTATCAGAGCTCAGAGGCGCTACTCGAGTCTTATAATAAAGCTTAGTATGCTGAAGTTTAGTAGCCAAGCTTCGGCCAAAACTGGTCATTTTTGGGCAGCTAACATACCTCGGCTGATCACTACTCCAGCGCCCAGTTAATTGAATATCAGGCTTTGAATCTGTGCTAAAAATCGTTGCGGTTTGGGCAAGCCAAGGCTCAATAACGCCTTGCTCTAACCAAGGTTGCAGGTAAGTTTGAAACGCTTGTGATTTGGCAGTAAAAAACTGGGCACCAAAATCAAATTGCCACTGCTGCTCACTATGACTCTCTGGCTTGTTATAACGGGTAGCTAGGCGCCCCACCCCAGCGGACTTCTCAAAAATAGAAATCTCTACTGCTTGCCCAGCACCATCAAAAGCCTGCTCTAACAAATGAGCGGTCATCAGTCCCGTCATGCCAGCACCAATAATGGCAATTTGAATCGTTGTGGCTGAAACAGGCGCTGAGTCACTGTCATGAACTAAGCCTTCAGTGGCTGCTAAATTGTGATTTATAGTCATAAGTTAAATATATTGATGTTAAATGAAAGAAGGGGGTTTGTTGGATAATACTCTACAAGCTCTAGGCTCATGATACAGCTATAATTTGTTAATTGGGTAAAAAAAACCACTGACTTAGTCAGTGGTTTTAGGTAGAGGCTCTAATAGAGTCTTAATCTTATAGGTCAAAAACTAAGCTGACTTTACGGTTTTGATTAAGTCATCAACCACGCTGGCTTCAGCCAAAGTTGAGGTATCGCCTAGACCATCAAACTCGCCAGCGGCTAGCTTACGCAGGATACGGCGCATAATCTTCCCTGAGCGGGTCTTCGGTAAAGCATCCACGATATAAATGGCATCAAGGTTAGCAATAGGTCCAATTTCAGCGCGCACATGACGGTTTAACTCACCACGTAATCTCTCGCTGTCCTCCTCGCCATTTCTTAAGATGATATAAGCACAGATACCCTGACCTTTTAATTCATGTGGCATACCCACAATGGCAGTTTCGGCAGCAGCTGGATGCGATACTAAAGCGCTTTCGATCTCAGCGGTACCAATACGGTGACCCGACACGTTCAATACATCATCAACACGGCCGGTAATCCATAAATGCCCATCTTCATCACGCATCGCCCCATCCCCAGTAAAGTAGCTACCTGGGTAGGTTGTATAGTAGGTCTCTAAGAAACGCTTGTGATCTCCATAAATTGTACGCATTTGACCTGGCCAACCATCTTTAATAATTAGGTTGCCAGCTGCTGCATCTTCAAGCTCAACCCCATCGGAATCAACGATAACAGGCTTAATACCATATAAAGGGTTCATAGCGGCCCCAGGCTTCATGTCTACTGAGTTTGGTAGAGGCGCCATTAAGATACCTCCAGTCTCAGTTTGCCACCAGGTATCAACGATAGGACAACGACCCTCACCTACCACATTGTGGTACCAGTCCCAAGCTTCAGGGTTAATCGGCTCACCCACAGTGCCTAATAGACGCAGGCTTTCACGGTTTGATTCACGAACATAAGCGTCGCCTTCTTTCATCATTGCTCGAATGGCTGTTGGCGCCGTGTATAAGATACTAACGTCATGCTTATCAATAATCTGACCAATACGTGCCCAAGTCGGATATTGAGGCACCCCCTCGAATACAATGGTGGTAGTCCCGTTGGCCAAAGGTGCATAAGTTACATAACTATGGCCAGTAATCCAGCCCACATCCGCTGTACACCAAAATACGTCATCTTCTTTGACATCAAACACATCTCTAAAGGTAGACAGTGCATAAGTTAGATAGCCACCTGTGGTGTGAACCACCCCTTTTGGCTTACCCGTAGAGCCCGAGGTATATAATAAAAATAATGGGTCTTCAGCATTCATTGTCTCAGGTGGGCAGTCTTCATTTGAGTTATCGATGACCGTGTGATACCAAACATCGCGGCGACCACTCATAGGTACTGAATTACCGGTACGGTGTACCACGATCACTTTTTCGATACATTCTGTGCCATCGACATCTAGTGCTCTATCAACATTGGTCTTAAGTGGACTGTATCGACCACCACGCACGCCTTCGTCAGCAGTAATAACCAATTTTGCCTGACTATCAACAATACGACTGGCCAAACTTTCAGCTGAGAACCCGCCAAATACAACGGTATGCACAGCCCCAATACGCGCACAGGCCAGCATAGATACGACCGCTTCTGGTACCATAGGTAGATATAAAACCACTCGATCGCCTTTGCCCACCCCCATTTTACGCATGGCATTACCTAAGCGGCACACCTCAGAGTGCAGCTCTTTAAAAGAGATAATTTTATGTAATGAAGGGTGATCCCCCTCCCAGATAATGGCTGGCTTATAAGGATTGTCGACCAAGTGACGGTCTAGACAGTTAACCGAAACGTTTAACTCTCCATCTTCAAACCACTTGATTTTAAAGTTATCTAGATCGTAATTAATATTTTTAATTTTTGTGGGTTTTTTTATCCAATCAACTAACTCTGCCCGCTTGGCCCAAAAAGCTTCATTGCTCTCATCAGACTCAATTGACTGTTGATATAATTGGGCATATTTCTCTGGGTTGGTGTTGGCCTGTGCTGCAAATTCAGAGCTGGTTGGAAATTTTTTCATAATACAAAGTCCTTTTTTTATGGTGAATCTATCCTAGAAATCACTGCTAGTCACTGATAACCATAACAGCAAGCAAATTATAGGCTGTTATCGTGATAAAATATGATAGGGAAGAAGACAAAAGGGGTTAGATCAAACACCCTAGAAAGTGTGCGAAGGGGTCTATTAAAGACCATAGCCAGCAAATATTGCTTAAAAGCCTTAATCTACCCCTCTGATAGGAGATGATTTTAGTTCACTCAGTCCTTTCCCTATGACTGTAGTACCCCCATAGTTTTACTAGATTTTGATACAGTTGTAAACTGTTATTTACTCTAAACTCCTAAAAAATTTATGATTTTTTTCTCTACACTATAACCTCAGTAAGCTGACATTCTCCTACTGTACGTCTGTTAAGCTTTCCACATTAGTTACTTATTCACCCTTCAATTTATCCTTAACTCTTATTACAAAAGCTGATTTCATGACCCAAAATACTGCCCATCATTCTGAACCTAATAGCACTTCGGTTAAGCCCAATCACCAAGATGCAGGAAAAAAGCCATCTACTTCTCAGGCAAAGTCTAGCGTAGATGTGCTTATCATAGGCGCCGGAGCATCAGGATTATACTGCGCCATGACTGCAGCTCAGCGAGGTCGCTCAGTATTGGTCGTTGATCATGCCAATAAAGCTGGCAAAAAAATCCTAATGTCAGGTGGCGGTCGCTGTAACTTTACCAACTATGTGGTCGAGCCTGAGAACTTTATCGGCAATAATGCACATTTCTGCAAGTCTGCTTTGATCCGTTATAACCCTTGGGAATTTATTGGTCTGGTTGAAAAGCATAGAGTTCCTTATCATGAGCGTGACTATGGCCAGCTGTTTTGTGACAACTCCTCCAAGGATATTTTAAACCTGCTTCTTGATGAATGTGCTGAGGCTGGAGCCAAGGTGCAGTTAAAAACAAGCATCACAGCCATTAAACCTCTGCCACAAGACAGTGATAAATCAGGATTTATGGTTGAGACTTCAAAAGAGACGATTCATTGTCGCTCACTGGTTATTGCCACCGGTGGCTTGTCTATTCCCACTATGGGTGCGACTGGCTTTGGCTATGAGGTAGCGGAGCAATTCGGGCACCAGATCATCAAAACTTCAGCCGGCTTGGTCCCTTTCACCTTTACCGATAAGGTCGGTGAAGTCATTGCTTCGTTGGCTGGCATTAGCCTAGATGTGATTGCCTTTAATGAGCGTATCTCTTTCCCAAGACCTATGCTATTCACGCACCGTGGCTTGTCTGGCCCTGCGATGCTACAGCTTTCCAATTACTGGCAGGTAGGTGAATCGATACACATCAACTTGGTGCCTAGTGTGGATATCAGCGAGTTATTACGACAAGCTAAAGCTGAACATCCCAAGCAATTGGTTCGTAGCGTGTTGTCTGAGTTCTTCCCTAAAAAGCTGTTATTAGCCTTACAAGATTTACATTGGTCAGACTTAAAAGATAAAGAGTTGGCCAATATTAAAGACGAGACTTTAGATGCCATTGGTGACAAAATTAATAATTGGACCATAAAACCTTCGGGTACTGAAGGGTATCGTACCGCTGAAGTAACTCGTGGCGGCGTGGTAACCGATGAAGTATCCTCTAAAACTTTTGAGAGTAAATTGCAACCAAACCTATACTTTATCGGTGAGGTGTTGGATGTGACAGGCTGGCTTGGTGGCTATAATTTCCAATGGGCTTGGGCCAGTGGCAAGGCATGTGGTGAGGTGGTTTAGGAATATTAAAGCTACTGATAATGAATCAAAAGAGCCTAATACGTCATCGTAATAGGCTCTTTTTATATGGGCTACCTTAAAAAATATTAAATTAGAGAAGATTACTTAGAGAAGGTTAAATCGCCGGATCGGTAAATAAGCCTGCCCGCTCAAAGTCTGCTGCCAATGCAAATAAAGTCGCTTCATCATTCATACGCCCAATAAACTGCATCCCAATCGGTAAGCCCTTATTGCTCATGCCCAGCGGCACCGACATAGCCGGCAGCCCTGTGATATTTCCCAAAGTAGTAAAGGCCATTTTGCTTAATACAGGCGCACTTAGCTTCTCAACCAGGCTTGAATTATAAATCCACCTACCTAGGTTAACCCCCTTTTCAATCAAGCCCGTCACATTCAGCAGCAGCTCATCAATCCGGCTTGGAGGTAATACACCATGCTTCACGGCCACAGTAGGTACTGTTGGACACAAAATCATGTCGTATTGTTCAAGAGTAAGTCCGGTCTGGTACTGAACATCATGCCAGCCTTGCTTGGCTTTGAGCAGGTCCATCACGCTTAGCGAGCGGCCTATCATTGCCATATTTCGAGTTTGTGGCTCTAAGTTTGCCACTTGCTCCGGCCCATAGCGTAGGGATAAATCTTCCACAAAGTAAGCTGTATGAGCACAAACTACCGTGAAGAAATCTCGCCACATACGATCAACATCAATTTTTGGGGCAGCGTATTCTACTTTATGTCCCATATCCTCTAGCTGTCTTCCTGTTTTCTCTAGGACAGCCAATACCTCTTTGTCTACTTTAACCCCTGGAAATAAAGGCGTCTGCATAAGGGCAATTTTTAACGGTTTAGAAGGGGTCTTCGTGGCTTGTAAAAACTTACCCTTATCTGAAGAATCTGTCACAAAAGCAGAACCCACTTCACTTCCTGCTGTGGCATCTAACATGGCAGCGCTGTCACGCACACTACGAGTAATTACATGATCAGCCACGGCCCCTTCCCAGCCTTCAGCATAAATAGGACCACTGGGGTTACGACCTCGGCTAGGCTTTAGACCAAACACACCACACCAAGCAGAAGGAAAGCGAATAGATCCACCCCCATCACCCGCACCTGCCATAGGCACGATACCTGCACTTACCGCTGCCGCACTACCGCCTGATGAGCCGCCACTGCTATAACCTTTTTTAAATGGGTTATGGGTGGCACCAAAGGACTTGGGCTCTGTGGTAATGATTAAACCGAACTCTGGCGTATTGGTTTTACCAAAAGTGTTGACTCCAGTAGCTCGCATACGTCTTACCAGCTCACTATCTTCCTCCGGTACAATATGCACGCTGCGACTGCCCATTTTAATGGGCTCATCAGCAAACAAGTAGTTGAGGTCTTTTAATAGATAAGGAACGCCTGTAAAGATTCCTTGCGGTAAACCCTGCTGAGCTGCATTAAATGCCCGCTCATCAAAGCGGTGGATAATGGCGTTTAATTTAGGATTTAATTTATTGGCTTGATAGATGGCAGCTTCTAATGCCTCTTTGGCACTGATATCGCCTGATTGGATAAGCTCTGCCAATCCGATGGCGTCATACTGTGGATATTCTTTAAACATAGCCTTCCTTGCTCAGTTATGGGGATTCATGAATAGATAGCTTATACGAAAGCCAACAAAAAAGCCAAACCCGAAGGTTTGGCTTTTTTTAAATAGCTAATGTCTAACTAATGGTATTACATAGGAACTTCCATAAGTAGTACGCGAGAGTCTTCTAAAGCTTCTACATCAAAGCCTTTGGTATCGATAATACCCATACCATCACGAGTCTCTAATACTTCGTCACCGATTTTCACTTTACCTTCAATGATAAAGGCATAAACACCGTGCTGGTTGCCTTTTAGCTCATAGCCAGCGCTAACACCTTTGTCTAAGTTACCCATGTGGAACCAAGCATCTTGGTGAATCCAAACACCCGCATCATCAGGATGTGGAGATAAGATTTGACCAAATTCGTTAGGCTTTAACATATCAGCGATTTTTAACTGCTGGTAACGAGGCTCTACGCCTTGCTTGTTTGGCATAACCCAAATTTGGAAAAACTTAACCGGCTCATCAGCATTGCCATTCATTTCACTATGAGCAATACCTGTTCCTGCTGACATGACCTGAATTTCGCCACTTTCAATGATACCATTGGTACCAATAGTGTCTTTGTGAACCAATTTACCAGAAGTTGGAATAGAAGTAATTTCCATGTCACGGTGAGGGTGAGTGCCGAAGCCTTTTCCGCCCTCTACATGGTCATCATTAATTACACGTAATGCACCAAATCCCATACGCTCAGGATTGTAGTAGTTAGCGAAGCTAAAAGTATGTTTACTTTTTAACCAGCCGTGGTTAGCATCACCGCGAGTATTGGCTTTATGTACGATAGTTTTCATAGTGGATCCTTAGTGGATCCTTATTTTTTATCTATATTGCGATTTACGAGGCTATTATACCATCAACATATGCTTAACCAATAGGTGCAATTGTTAATTTAGGTTTAATTAGGTAAACAATTGAATGGCCTTTAAATTGACTGTTAAGATTACTTTAAACCACTCGTATAAAGAAAAAAGGCAGCCTAAGCCACCTTTTTTATAAGTCTAAATACTATAAATCTACATTAGACCAAGGGGCTACATTAATAGCTCACGCTTACCACTTTTACCCATAGCGCTGACCAAGCCGGCCTCTTCCATCGAGTCTACAATACGGGCGGCACGGTTGTAGCCGATACTAAATTTACGCTGAATACTAGAAGCGGATACTTTGCGGGTTTCCATAACGAAGGCCACCGCTTCATCATAAAGGGCATCATCTTCACCCGAGGTATTACCGCCCCCACTGCTGCTAGGACTGGTTAAGTCGAAGTTGCTCGCCATATTATCAATATAATCAGGGGCACCACGCTCACGCCAAGCATCACAAACTCGGTTTACCTCTTCGTCACTGACATACGCACCATGGACACGGTCAGGCTCAATTTGACCTGGGCCTAAGAACAGCATATCCCCGTTTCCTAACATATCCTCAGCGCCGCCTGCATCCAAGATAGTACGAGAGTCCACCTTTGAGTTAACTCGAAGGGCCGCACGCACAGGAATGTTGGCTTTAATCAGACCTGTAATAACGTCTACTGAAGGACGCTGAGTGGCCAGCATTAAGTGAATGCCAGCTGCACGGGATTTCTGGGCCAAGCGGGTAATCAGCTCCTCTGCTTGCTTACCTACCTGCATAATCATATCAGCGAACTCGTCCGCCACAATCACGATCATAGGCAGCGTCTTAAGCTTAGGCGCTTTGTCGATACTAACACTGTCATTAGGTCGCCATAGAGGATCTAGCATCGGTCTGCCTGCCTTTTCAGCGGCGATGACTTTTTTGTTAAACTCACTTAACTTACGGACTTTAAGCAAGCTCATTAACTGATAACGGCGCTCCATCTCAGCCACACACCAAGCTAGGCTACTGGCCGCTTCATTCATATCGGTTACCACTGGGGTCAACAGATGAGGGATGTCATTATAGTTGGCTAATTCTAACTGTTTGGGGTCAATTAGAATTAAACGCAACTCTGATGGCTTGTATTTTAGAAGCATAGATAACAGCATGGCGTTAACCAATACTGATTTACCGGAGCCTGTGGTACCCGCCACTAGCATGTGCGGGGCACGTGCCAAGTCAGTAATAATGGGCTTACCGCCAATATCTTTACCCATGGCCATACTGATCTGGGCTTTTGGATTTTTGTAATCCTCAGTTTGCAGCAGCTCAATCAAACGCACCATCTCACGCTTCTTATTGGGCACTTCAATACCAATATAAGGCTTACCTGGGATAACCTCCACCACACGTAATGAAGCCATAGAGAGTGAGCGTGCTAAATCTCGTGAAATACCTGTGACCTTACTGGCCTTAACCCCTGCCGCTAAATCAACTTCAAAACGAGTAACTACTGGCCCAGGAATGGCATTAACCACTTCTGCTTTAACATTAAACTCTTGCAATTTAATCTCTAGCAGCTCAGACAACTGCTTTAGCTCCGCTTCAGTATAGCTTGGCTTACGATCTGGATCTGGTTTATCCAAAATAGAAAGCTCTGGAATTGGCGTCAAGCTTTCACGATACTTAGCGGTCTGCATCGCACGACTGCTAGAGGCAAAAGCTGAGTCATCATGAATTTCAGGCAAGCTAACTTCTGCTTCGTCTGCCTCATCACTGTCAGGAACCATATCTTCAATATGGTTGCTAGCACCCCCCTCTGGCGTGGCAAAGCGTATGGTTGGCATCGCTCGCGTTGGAGCTTCTTCCTTATCACTGCTAGGCTCATGCGGCTTTTTTGGATTTGAAGGTGGCGTGTTGGTGGGGGTTAAGTCTAACTCCTCATCAAGCTGAGCTTCAGTCTCTTCACTGCCCCACTCTTCTGCTACTGCCTCTGGTTCAGGCTGTGATTCATCAGACGCTTCAACTTCAAAATTATCTGGTTCAAAATCAGTATCCGTATCCACTGCGGCAGGCTGTGGTTGCTCTATTTCTACTTCAGCCGGCTGAGTCTCTGTAGCTTCAACCTTATCACGCTCGTTAATCTCTTCAACGTCTTTTGTAACTGCTTCCACTTCTACTGATTCACTCTCAACCTCAGCCTCATCTTGAGCACTGGTCTGATCAACCGTCTCAGCAGCCTCTGTTTGTGGCTCTTCTACTTCTGATTGTGCTGTTGCTTCTTGTGGTTGTGAAGTTGAAGGTGTCTCAGGACTATTGGCCACAGCCACTGGCAAAGCTTGCTCATCTAGCAGCTCATTAATCACATCTTGGTCATTCCAAGCAAAGCTTGGCTCTTGCTTCTTGACCACAGCCTCGGTCTTAACTGGCTGCTGCGCCGATTGTTGCTGTGTTTGTGAATCCGCTTGTTGCTGCTGCGCTTCTTGCTCACGTAGCGCCAAGATACTCTCGGTAAGTCCTGAATTTACCAAGAAATCATCCAATACATTGCTTAATGCTGGATCCGACTTCTGCGTAGTTTGTGGCTGCTGTAAGTGAGCCTCCCCTTCTTGCTCTTCGGAGCTTTCAGGCAAAGATAGCTTTAGCTGTTGGAATAAAGGAGATTCCGTCTGAGGCTGCTCTGCGTCATCAAGCACTTCTTGTGAGGCCAGCTGCTCTGCTTCTGTTAAATCATGGCCATCTTCAATAGCTTCTTGTCGTTCTGCAGAGCTGCGTCGTATGCCACTGCCAAGCCAAGACAGGCTGAAAATCTGCTTAAACACTCGCTTCCAATGAATATCAAAGGCAAAGGTTACAGTAATTAAGCTAAATACCAATAAAAATGCCGCTGCCCCGTAGACCGTCAACAGGCTAGACAAACGGGTAGCCACTTCGGCCCCTAAGATACCGCCAAAACGAGCGCCATTGTCAGTGCTGAAGCCTAATAGCTGTGGCGTGACAGCGGTAAGGCCACAGCTGGCCAATACCAAAAACACATAAGCAATAGCTCGTAATGGACCAAAAGCTTGATCACGGCTCCACCAAAGGCATATCGCCTCGTAAGACAAAAATGCCATTAACCACCAGGCTGGCCAGCCCAAGAAGGTATATAACAAATCCGACAACCAAGCGCCCACAGAGCCGCCCATATTGCTCACCTGCCCCATATCGCTGCTGATACGTGACCAGCTTGGATCATTAGGGGTATAAGTTACCAAGATAACGAACAAGAATGCAGACAAAAGGACGGCAAGCAAGGTAAAAACGATTTTTTTAAGCGTATAAAGATGATGTGCCGTTATCATTAATTTTTCCCAACATTTGAAACTTAACTATGGTAGCAAATAGACGTTCGTAGTTTGTGATTATGGGCATTTGGCAAAAGTATTAGCCTAGCCTGTATAATCCTCTATAATAGCAAATTGCGCTCTATTTTCGAGCCTTGACTGGCTTATTTATCATATAAATAAACATGATAACTTAAACTCATTTGCTATTGTAAACAAATGCCCCCATTCTTATAAATACAGACGTCGATAAAAAGGGCCATTAACCCAGCTATATAGGTCACTGACCTAGCTATATGCGCCCTTATCCAACTGACGCCCTCTTATTAAAACACGCCAAACTATAAGGAAAAACCATGACACAAGACACCAATGCTGCTCGCCACGAAAAACTAATCATTTTAGGTTCAGGCCCTGCTGGATATTCAGCAGCCGTTTATGCAGCACGAGCCAACTTAAAGCCAGTTATCATCTCTGGCATGCAAGTAGGTGGACAGCTAACAACCACAACAGACGTTGATAACTGGCCAGGTGATGCTCATGGTTTAACCGGTCCTGACCTAATGGTTCGTATGAAAGAGCACGCCGAACGCTTTGGTACTGAAATCGTCAACGACCATATCAACTCAGTGACTCTAACTGAACGTCCCTTTAAACTTGAAGGCAATGCGGGCACTTATACCTGTGATGCGCTAATCATCGCAACGGGTGCTTCTGCTCAGTACCTACAGCTTGAATCAGAGGAGAAGTTTAAAGGCTTAGGCGTTTCTGCTTGTGCTACCTGTGATGGGTTCTTCTATAAAGACCAAAAAGTTGCAGTTATCGGTGGTGGTAACACAGCCGTCGAAGAAGCTTTATACCTATCAAATATTGCTAAAGAAGTGATTCTAGTTCACCGCCGTGATAGCTTACGCTCTGAGAAGATCTTACAAGACAAGCTGTTTGAAAAAGAGAAAAACGGCAACATCACCATTGAATGGAACCACCAAGTAAAAGAAGTGGTTGGTGATGAGATGGGTGTTAACGGTGTGATTATTGAGTCAACTCAAGATGGCAGCACCAAGCAGCTAGACGTTATGGGTATGTTTGTGGCCATTGGTCATAAGCCAAATACAGACATGTTTGCTGGTCAGTTAGACATGAAAGATGGCTACCTAACCGTGAACAGTGGTACCAAAGGTAATGCCACCCAAACCAGTATTGAAGGGGTGTTTGCTGCCGGTGACGTAGCAGATCACGTCTATCGTCAGGCCATTACTTCTGCAGGTACCGGCTGTATGGCTGCCTTAGATGCAGAAAAATATCTGGATTCAATTGGTGAAGCTAACGCCAAAGATCATACTTACGCTTCCACTGTGACAGCAGATAAGCAAGCGTAAGCTGATCTCTATAATACGTTTATCTCTATAATAAATAAGAGCTAACATGATAAAAGTGCTGATCAAATATTGATTGGCACTTTTTTTGATGTTAATAAACCGCAATTATTGCTAACGCCTATGCAATTGATATACTTGATAAATAACAGGCTTCTTGTGCCATATTACGGAGCTTAATTTATTTTTTTAATGGAGGATAAACTTTGTGACCTCAGACAATCAGAGCCAGTCAAATGCCTTTTCACAAAGTCAGCAAGAGTCATACGCTGCCTCCGCTTTATTTGACTGCAACTACCTGTTTCCAAAGCCTGATGTGGCAGACCCTGAAGGATTAGGCTTGATCGCTATTGGTGCTGATTTAGCACCCCAAACCCTACTATCGGCTTACTCACAAGGGTTATTTCCTTGGTTTAATGAAGATGAGCCCATTGCCTGGTGGTCTCCGGAGCCACGTTGTGTGCTGGATCCCTCCTCCTTTAGTCCCAGTAAATCCTTAAAGCGCTTAGCCAAATCAAGCTCTTGGCACTGGAGTGTCAACCAAGCCTTTGAAGAGGTTATTCACGCCTGCAGCTTACCGCGTAGCTATGCTGATGACACTTGGATTCATGATGAGATGATACAAGCCTACACTGAGCTTCATGAGCTCGGTTACGCACACAGCTTTGAAGTCTGGGATGAGGATAACTTGATTGGTGGATTATATGGCTTAAAAATCGGCCAAATCTATTTTGGTGAGTCGATGTTTCATCGTCAAAGTAATGCCTCAAAAGTAGCGTTTTGGGCCTTAAATAATTTTTGCCAGCATACAGGCGTTGAGCTGATAGATTGTCAGTTACCCAATCCACATTTACAAAGCTTAGGAGCAGGGATTATGCCAAGACAGCTGTTTTTGGCTGAATTGAGTGGCTGGGTATCCCAACCAAGCTTAGATTGGCATTTATTCTCTGACACTCGATATTTGGTTAATCAATTAGCACATACGATTGAGCCGACACTTAACGCGCCCTCCCCCAGCATTACCCAACCTAACCGCAAGGATTAAGTTAGATGCATCCTTATGCAGACAATATTATGAACCGTGAAAGCATAGTACATCGGGAAAATGTAGAGAAGCAAAGCAGCTTCAACCTCTCTCCTCCTAGCCTGTGCAGCTATCTGTCCAACCAGATTTCTCAGCTGACTTTTTTGCTGTTACAGCCCACTCAAAGCATTGATTCAAAGCTATATACTCAGCTAAGCAGTCAAGGCTTTAGACGCAGTGGCAATGCTTTTTATCGACCCAGCTGCCAACACTGTGCTCAGTGCATCTCTAGCCGAGTGGTCGTCAACGAATTTACCCCTTCTCGGCGCTATCGAAAAGTGATCAATCGCAATAAAGAAGTGAGCGTCAAATTTGTTCCTGCGACCCAGGCCACTCAAGAGCACTATGCTTTATACCAAAAGTATATCTCTGTACGTCATGCCGATGGTGATATGTATCCCCCTAGCCTGCATACTTTTGAGCAGTTCTTGGTAGACAGTCCAACAGACACTTTATTTATGGAAGTCAGAGAGCCCAATAACAAGCTCATTGCTGTGGCTGTTACCGACCAACTAAACGACGGCTTATCTAGCATCTACACTTTCTTTGACCCTGACCCCAGTTATAATTCTCGCAGCCTGGGGGTATTTTGTATCTTGAATCAAATTGAAGCGGCAAAAAACCTAGGTCTAGAGTATGTTTATTTGGGCTTTTGGATTCCTACGGTCAAAAAGATGAGTTATAAAACGGATTACACCCCCATTGAATTATTAATAAATAATCATTGGGTTTATTTCTCCCAAACTCCTGATCATGATGAGGTACTAAGTCTAATCAGTACTTCAGCCGTAAACTTTGTGAGACGATAGAAGTATAAGACTATGAAAGTAAACCTATTAATGATGGGCTAGCTCATACTGCATAATTAGCGCATCACACTTGCTTTCACCCCCTGCCTCATCTATTGGTATGGAGTAATAATCTTTACGGATATGGATCACTTCAAACCCCATTTTTTTATACAAAGCGATAGCTGGTGTATTATCCTGTCTTACTTCTAATAAGACTCTTTCTAACTTTTTCTCCGGCATGGACTGGATTAACGCTTGTAACAAAGACTGCGCCAAACCGCGGCGCTGAAACTGAGGGTGTGTGCCTATACGTAACACCTCAGCCACCTCAAATACACTGCTGATAATACAGTATGCCGCAACCTGTGGCTGATTATCTTCAGAGCTCAATATAGCCCAGCACTGATTGATATCTTGCTGTAATAACTCTTCAATCTGTAGCTTATCCCAACTGTCAAACTGCACTCTGTGCTCAATATCAGCAACTTGCTGCAGCAAACTTTGATCCTGTTGATCCGCTGTAATCTGAATAATATTCGCTTTGGAGATTAAATTCATACCCTAGACTCAATAAAATTAAAAAAGCCCTCAACCCTAAGTTGAAGGCTTTTAACTATCTATTATTAACTACTTATTATCTCTTCAGATAATAAGAAGCTAACTGCAATTACCTTGCGGCAATAACTTACAGCTTGCTAGTTAACTCTGGTAAAGCGTCAAATAAGTCCGCTTCTAAGAAGTAATCAGCAACAGTTGCAATTGGTGCTTCTGGATCGTTGTTGATAGCAACGATAACTTTAGAGTCTTTCATACCTGCTAAATGCTGGATAGCACCAGAGATGCCGGCTGCGATGTATAGGCTTGGTGCAACGATTTTACCAGTTTGACCAACCTGCATATCGTTAGGTACATAGCCTGCGTCAACGGCAGCACGTGATGCACCGATAGCAGCGCCTAGCTTGTCAGCTAGTGGCTCGATGTATTTAGTGAAGTTTTCACCGTTTGCTAATGCACGGCCACCAGATACAACGATTTCAGCAGAAGTTAGCTCTGGACGGTCAGACTTAGCTAGCTCTTCGCCAACGAAGCTTGATTTGCCAGCGTCTTGAGCATTGTCTAGCTCTTCGATGGAAGCTGAACCACCTTCAGCAGCTGCAGCATCAAACGCAGTAGTACGTACAGTAACTAGTACTTTGTCTTCAGAAGTCTTAACAGTCGCTAATGCGTTACCTGCGTAGATAGGACGCTCAAAAGTATTGGCATCGATAACTTGCATTACGTCAGTGATCATGCTCACGTCTAATAACGCAGCAACACGTGGCATAAAGTTTTTACCGTTAGTGGTTGCTGGAGCAACGATGTGGCTGTAATCGCCAGCTAAATCTTTAACTAATAAAGATACGTTTTCAGCCAATTGGTATTCATATGCTGGGCTATCAACACAGATTACTTTGCTTACGCCAGCTACTTTTGCTGCTTGTTCAGCTACTGGCTTACAACCAGAACCTGCTACTAATACATGAACGTCGTCGCCCATTTGAGTTGCAGCGGTAACTGTGCTTAGAGTTGCCTTTTTTAGCTCGGCATTATCATGTTCTGCATATACTAAAATTGCCATGAGATTATTATCCTTTCAAATAATTATAGAAGATTGTGATTTGGTAACTGTTCCTTATCGCCTGTCATCTTAGGTCTAACTTACTTTAATTTGCCTTATGACAGGCTGATAACCAACAAAACTAATCAAATTTATAAGAAGTTAGTTCAACAATTAAAGAACTTTTGCTTCATTTTTTAGTTTGTCGATTAGCTCATCCACTGAACCAACTTTAACACCTGCAGAACGCTCAGCTGGTGGAGTTACTTTCACAATTTCTTGCTTAGAAACCATTTCTACACCGAAATCAGCTGGTGTTTTTTCGTCAAGTGGTTTCTTCTTAGCTTTCATGATGTTTGGAAGTTTTGCATAACGTGGTTCGTTTAGACGCAAGTCAGTAGTGATTACTGCAGGCAGTGGTAGCGCAACAGTCTGTAAACCACCGTCAATTTCACGAGTAACGTTTACTTTATCGCCTTCAACTTTAACTTCTGATGCGAACGTACCTTGACCGATACCCATTAATGCAGCAAGCATCTGACCAGTTTGGTTGTTGTCATCATCAATAGCTTGTTTACCAAGAAGGATTACATCCGTACCTTCTTGTTCAGCGATACCTTTAAGGATTTTAGCAACTTGTAGAGGATATGCTTTTTCATCAGTCTGAACTAAGATACCACGGTCAGCGCCTAGTGCTAAAGCAGCACGAATCTGCTCTTGAGCTTCTTTAGGACCAATTGAAGCAACGATAACTTCATCAACTACGCCCGCTTCTTTTAGACGTACCGCTTCTTCAACAGCGATTTCACAAAATGGGTTGATTGACATTTTAGTGTTGCTCAGATCAACGCCAGAGTTATCAGCTTTAACGCGAACTTTTACGTTATAGTCAATCACACGCTTAACAGCGACTAATGCTTTCATACGTTCCTCGTTTATTAATGTTATGAATAATTAAACTTACGATTTCAAACCAAGTGCAAAGTATATCTTATCTTGCACTAAAAAATTAATTCTTATACATCTTAGCCAATATGGGGACTAATATATATAACAATTTGTAGGATTTAATTAACAGATATTATTCCATCTATAGGCCAGTTAACCTATCCCTTATCTATTCTACTAAACCAAAAATAGTTTTGGACAACCTTTTTTTTGGTTTCAGCATGCTACAAATAAACATTTATTATCAAACGACTCTTATATTGCGTGACCAACCCAATTAGGTCAAGCCGTTGCCGTGAATAAAGGGTCATAAATTTTTTCGATATTTCTTAGTTTTCACCTAGAATTTTTATTTTTCGTCGCTAGTGGCCCTGATATTATTTGTAATTTTGGACTCCTGGGTACCTAATAGTAATTTCTGGCCAAAAAAAAGACAACCAAAAGGTTGTCTTTTTATAGCAGGATCACCTTTATAGATGATTCCTGCCTTTTTGTAGGTCAAAGCCTACAATAAATTATTCAGCTGATTCGATTTGTTCAGCTTGTGGACCTTTTTGGCCTTGGCCTAATACGAAAGTAACTTTTTGACCTTCGGCTAGGGTTTTGAAACCGCTGCCTTGAATAGCACTGTAGTGAGCAAATACGTCTTGACCACCATCGTCTTGTGCGATGAAACCAAAACCTTTAGCTTCGTTGAACCACTTAACAGTACCTTGTACACGTTCTGACATAACTTTTCCTAATATAAAATTGATTTAACTATAGTCATGATGCTTTTAACAGACCTGCTCTACTCTAGGTAGGTAGATATCAAGTCAGTAGAAAACGTAAATCGAGTAGTATTGATTAGAATGTTGACTAATCTTCACTCTAATAAATAGCCACTTAGGTTACATTCCTACGATTAAATGCAGTCATGTTTGAATCAGTAGCTGTGCTATTCATTCAAAAAGTAACTTACTTACTATGGGATAGTATAACAGCTTTAAACAGCTTGTCCTAACAATATCTGTAGTTTTAGTTGGTTTGATGTAAAAAATGTAAATTTCAGCTAACCAATTAGCTTAGAAAACAGCAGAACAAAGACACATAAAGCAAAGTAAGTTGTCGCAAATGACTGGCTAAAAGCTATGTAGGGTTTGGGAATAACCAACTCTTCAGGACTGTTTGGCAGCCCAGTGCGCTTTAATAAGCGGCTGCCATAAACCCAGCCTGCTATGGTATAAATCCAGTAAGCCACAGGCACCGCCATCTCAATGGATTTGAAATCCATTAAATAAAAGACAGCGATAGAAACAAACAACCAGGAAGTATCAATTATTGAGCTTATATGAAAAAACTTAGACTTCGGTAGCTTGCCCTCGGTTTTCTTTAGCATCTGCCCTTCTGTCCAGATTAGCAGCGCCACCACTGCACTTAGGGCAATGTAGATGGAAGGAGGATCAATATGTGCAAGCCACTGGGTATCCATAATCTAAATCGGTCCTTTTTTATTTTCATTATTCCAAAAATAGCTGTTGTTTTAAAAATAGCTTTATCTTTGTTTTGGGTATTAATACTATATAGCGCCTTTTTTAACGGCTTCAAGGGGCACACAGCCAAACATCAAAAAAGCCCATGTGTCTATAGACACATGAGCTTTTTAGTAATGACAGCCTAACTAATTTGTCACAGCTTACCTAGATAAAGTGTAACAACAGCTATTATGGCTTAGCATTAATAACTAAAATTAGTTCTTTTCTTTATCGATGATTTTGTTACCACCGATCCAAGGCATCATCGCACGTAGCTTAGCACCTGTTTTTTCGATTTGATGATCGGCATTGTTACGACGACGAGCAGTCATTGATGGATAGTTAGCCGCGCCTTCAGCGATGAACATTTTCGCATATTCACCAGACTGAATGCGTTTTAGGGCATTGCGCATCGCTTCACGTGACTGTTCGTTAATTACTTCAGAACCGGTTACGTATTCACCGTACTCAGCGTTGTTACTGATTGAGTAGTTCATATCAGCGATACCGCCTTCATACATTAAGTCTACGATAAGCTTAAGCTCATGTAAGCACTCAAAGTAAGCCATTTCTGGAGCATAACCTGCTTCAGTTAGGGTTTCAAAGCCCATTTTCACAAGCTCAACTGCGCCACCACAAAGTACCGCTTGCTCACCAAATAGGTCAGTTTCAGTTTCATCTTTGAAAGTAGTTTCGATAATACCTGAACGACCACCACCAACACCGGCTGCGTAAGATAAAGCAACTTGCTTGGCTTGACCTGAAGCGTCTTGGTAGATAGCGATTAGATCTGGGATACCACCGCCTTTAACAAACTCTGAACGTACTGTGTGACCTGGCGCTTTTGGAGCAACCATGATGACGTCTAAGTCTTTACGTGGCACTACTTGGTTGTAGTGAATAGCGAAACCATGGGCGAATGCAAGCGTTGCACCTTCTTTGATGTTTGGCTCGATAACGTCTTCGTATAAAGATTTTTGGAACTCATCTGGAGTAAGGATCATTACTACTTCAGCTGCCTGTACAGCGTCAGCAACTTCAGCTACTTTTAGGCCAGCGTTTTCAGCTTTTTTCCATGAACCTGAACCCGCACGTAGACCTACAGTTACGTCAACACCTGAGTCTTGAAGGTTAAGCGCGTGTGCGTGACCTTGTGAACCGTAACCAATAATAGCTACTTTTTTGCCCTGAATGATAGATAAGTCACAATCTTTATCGTAATAAACGTTCATAATTTAGTCCTTTTAAATACTTTCAAGTCATGTTGAAAATAGAGGGTGGTGTTGAAATTCAACTCTTTAATATTACAACTTTTAAATTTAACTCAAGCCCTTGCAACTAATTCCTTAAACCGACAAGCGCTTGAGTTATTATAAAATACTTGGATCAAACAAAACTACAAGCTAAGCGTGCGCTCACCACGTAGAATACCAATCACACCTGAGCGTACCACTTCTAGAATACGGTCACGGCCAATAACTTCAATAAAGCCATCAAGCTTAGCTTCGTCACCAACAATTTGAATGGTGTAAAGACTTGAAGTGACATCCACAATTTGAGCACGGAAGATATCTGCACTGCGCTTAACTTCAGCTCGCGCGCTGCCGGTAGCCCGTACTTTAATTAACATCAGTTCACGTTCTACGTGAGCGTTATCTGTTAAGTCGATTACTTTAACCACTTCGATTAGCTTGTGCAAATGCTTAGTGATTTGCTCAATTTTGTCAGCACTGGCATTGGTAGTCAGGGTCAAACGCGAAATAGTTTCGTCTTCCGTAGGGGCTACGTTTAGGGTTTCGATGTTGTAGCCACGCTGTGAAAACAGACCAACCAAACGTGATAGCGACCCAGCTTCGTTTTCCATTAGTACAGAGATTAGATGTTGTTGCATTAGGTACGCTCCCCTTTTGATAACCACATATCGCGCATAGACTGCCCTGCAACTTGCATTGGATATACGTGCTCATGACGATCCACGTAAACATCAATAAATACAAGTTTGTCTTTCATTGCCATTGCTTCAGCCAACTGCTCATCTAGCTTGGCTGGATCAGTAATTTTGATACCAACATGGCCATAGCTTTCTGCAAGCTTAACGAAGTCTGGTAACGACTCCATGTAAGAAGAGGCATGACGACCTTCATACAGCATATCCTGCCACTGCTTAACCATACCCAATTGAGCATTGTTTAGGCATAAAATCTTAACCGGCAATCCATATTGGAAACAAGTAGATAGCTCTTGAATGTTCATCTGAATCGACCCTTCACCGGTGATACAGACCACATCACGCTCAGGCTCTACCAGTTTGGCTGCCATGGCATAAGGCAGACCAACACCCATGGTGCCTAGCCCCCCTGAGTTCAACCATTGACGCGGCTCATTGTATTTGTAATAAAGCGCAGCAAACATCTGGTGCTGACCCACATCACTGGTAATAATCGCATTACCATTGGTCACTTCATATAGCTTTTCTACCACAGATTGCGGCTTCATGCCATGTTCAGTACTGGTGTCATAACGTAGACCATGACGCTTGCGCCACTCATTAATCTGTGACCACCAATCTAATAGCGCAGGCTGATCTAACTGCTTATCATCACCTTCTAATAGCTCAAGCATATCAGTCAATACTGACTTCACATCACCTACAATTGGAATATCGGCGTTGATGGTTTTTGAAATAGACGCAGGGTCAATATCGATATGAATGATCGTCGCACTTGGACAGAATTTTTTTACGTCATTGGTAACGCGGTCATCAAAGCGAGCGCCCACTGCCAAGATCACATCGGCATGGTGCATGGTCATATTCGCTTCATAAGTACCGTGCATACCTAGCATACCCACGAACTGACGGTCAGAGCCTGGGAAAGCCCCTAATCCCATTAGCGTATTGGTAACGGGTAGATTTAATTGACGGGCCAGCTTGGTTAACTCTTCATGAGCATTACCCAAGATAACGCCACCACCTGAATATAAGATAGGACGCTTGGCTGCCAATAAAGTTTCAATCGCCTTTTTAATTTGACCACTATGGCCTTTTACTGAAGGCTGATAAGAACGCAGATTTACAGACTCTGGATAATTGTATTCAAACTTCTCGTGTGGTGCTGTCGTGTCTTTTGGAATATCAATAACTACAGGGCCTGGACGACCAGACTGAGCGATATAAAATGCTTTTTTGATAATTTCAGGAATTTCGCTAGCATGGCGCACTTGGAAACTGTGTTTAACGATAGGACGAGACACCCCAACCATATCTGTTTCTTGGAAAGCATCATCACCGATTAGATGCTTAGGTACCTGACCTGAAATAACAACCATTGGAATTGAATCCATAAACGCAGTAGCGATGGCAGTTACGGTGTTGGTTGCACCAGGACCTGAAGTCGCTAGTACCACACCCGTTTTGCCAGTGCGACGCGAATAGGCATCCGCCATGTGACCCGCCGCCTGCTCATGACGTACTAAAATATGCTCAATAGCATCTTGTTTAAAGATAGCATCATAAATATGTAGAACGGCACCACCTGGATAACCGAAAATATACTCGACGCCCTCGTCAATTAAAGACTGGACCAGCATTTCGCCGCCAGAGAGCATGATTGGCCCATCGCCATTTTCTAAAAGTTCACGCTTCTTGCCGAAGTTAATGGCAGCGTGTGCGGTTTGGGTATGCCCTGTCATATTAGGGCTTTGGGTTGTTTGAGTCACTGTCATCACCTATTTTATTGCGGGATGTGATAAGGCTTTTGTAATAAAAGTTGCTGGTTAGCAAAGCATACTTTTGGTATGCACCTAATACTTTAAATAGTCTATTAAAAGTTTCTTGACTTACTTTTAACTCTATTCAAACTTTCATTTTATTCATAATTTACAACTCATATCCATAAAATTAAATAACCCTACAGACACGACAAAAAATACCAACAGGCATTAGCCATGTGATATGGGAGCTTAAAAATACGGTGACGAAACGACGCTTAACAAAGCAATATCTTACTAGACAAGCAAGACCATTTTTAAGAATTTAACAAGATTGGTGTGCTGTTGACTCAAAGTTGCAAGGTTAAATGCCACTGTTGAAACATACAAATCGGGTTAAAAAGTATAAAAAATTATACCCATCAAACTAAAGGCATCATAAAGCTATGATTACCATTTAGAATGATTACTTAGTCGCTGTAGACCGATAAGTCCCTGAATTAATAACAGTTAATGCCCCACTGTCTAACTCATCACATCAAAAGAAGCCACCCTAAAGTGAATGGTAATCCAACAATAGTTGCTACTTTTTAGTTAACTAACTCGGTAGAGAAGGTTAACCGACTAATCATAATTCTATAATCCGTTGTTTTGTCACTCATGTCAACTAAATTAAATTAATACAACACCATACCTAAATTAATCAATTGAATTTAAATGATAAATTTTTAGACATCAAAAAAACCCAAGAGCGAATCACTCTTGGGTTTAAGGTTTAACAATATGCAATTTAATTGAATACCGCGTATGCCTATATTATTAACATACCAAGCATTATTGACGCACCAAGCGGCTTGGCTTAGGCAGTAAGCTGCTGTCACTAACTCGGCAAGGGTTAATATCAATCCCGCCTCGACGAGTATACCAAGCGCGGACCATTAACTTTGAAGGGCTATATCTTTGGCTTAGATCCGCAAATATTTGCTCTACACACTGCTCATGAAAGCCGTTGTGCTGACGGAAGCTAAGAATATAGCTTAGTAGTTTTGCCTCATCAATGTATTGTGATGTGGTGATATCTATCGCCAAAGTACCCCAGTCTGGCTGATTGGTCACCGGACAATTACTGCGCAGTAGATTTGAGTACAGCTGATACTCTTTCTCAGCTTCATTTGACACAGACTCCGACTGACCCTCTTCTGCTAAAAACTTAGCATCTGGATGCTCAACCAACTCAACCTTAATTTCTGAGTTATCTAGTGCTTTATCAATACACTTACCTTTAGGGTGAGCAATCAAAAACCCTGTGTCTGCTTCACTGCCAGAGCTAATAGCGTCAAGCTCAAACAGCGATACTTCAACGTCAGCTCCAACACAAGCGGCAAGGTCTTTTGCTATGGTTTGCTGCACAGCCTCCCAGCTTTCAAACTCAGTAAAGTTTAAGCTATTTAGGTACAGCTTAAGCGACTTAGATTCAACGATATTCGGTGAGCTTGCAGGGATACCAAAGCGAGCAATCGCCATCTGTGAAATACCTTGAGGATTAAGCCAAGACACTTCAAAGGCATGCCACCAATCTACCCCAACCTGTAACTTATCATCTTGCCAATTAATTTCATTGCGGCCCATTGAGCGTGGGATTGCATATAAGGTATCTGGCTGATAAGTTTTTGGGTAGCTGGTACTCTCCCCTAATACACCATGAATACTCATAAGTAAGTCCTATCCTAAATATAAATTTGAAGTGTTACGTCTTACAGTCTCAAGCGTGAGCCGTTATCCAATAAGCGATAAGCAATGGCATAAAATATCGCACAGAAGACAAATATCGCGGCCATCGAGTACCAAACATTCACATCAGAATAACCCAAGATACCGTAGCGGAATGAGTTAACCATATAAACAATTGGGTTTAATAGTGAGATGTTTTGCCAAAATGGTGATAAATTCTCTAGGGAATAAAACACCCCACCCAAGTAGGTCAAAGGGGTCAACACAAAGCTTGGAATAATTGAGATATCATCAAATGATCGGGCAAATACGGCGTTAATAAAACCACCCAATGAGAATAAAATAGAAGTTCCCAGTACCGTAAATACCATAACAAAGAAATGCTCGATACCTAACTTAGTAAAGAACTGGGCCACAATAGAGACAATAATCGCAATCATCAATCCACGAAACACCCCACCCCCAATATAACCAATTAATATGGAGTGTTTAGAGACCGGAGATACCAACAGCTCTTCAATACTAGAGGTAAATTTGGCACTAAAGAAGCTGGAGACCACGTTAGAGTAACTGTTGGTAATGACCGACATCATAATCAGACCCGGTACAATGAACTGCATGTAAGGCACACCGCCCATCTCTCCCACACGTGAGCCGATCATTTTACCGAAGATGATAAAATACAAGCTCATGGTAATCACAGGGGGCAGCAAAGTTTGTGGCCAAATACGTAAGATACGGCGCACTTCTTTGATTAAAATAGTACGAAAGGCAACCCACTTTTGAGCAAAAGTTAAGCCATCATTATTAATGGGTGTGTTGTTCACCGATTGTTCATTGATATTACTCATAGTCCAGCCTCCTTCATACTATCTTTGCTTTGTACACCTTGCTCTACCAGACGCATAAATAGTTCTTCTAAGCGGTTGGCTTTGTTGCGCATACTTGATACTTCGATGCCTTGTTGTGTTAGCTGTTCGAACACCCCGTTTAGCGACTCGCCTTCTGTTAAGGTAACCTCAAGGGTTTGATTGTCCGGCTGAGTATAAGAGGTGATACCGCTAATAGACACTTTACCAGAGACTGGCTGTTTGAAATCAAAGATAAAGGTTTCAATAGACAGCTGGGTCAGCAGCTCTTTCATCTCAGTATTAATACGGATTTCACCATGATCTAAAATGGCGATATAACGGCACAGCTGCTCGGCTTCTTCAAGGTAGTGCGTGGTTAGAATAATGGTGGTTTTTTCTTCTTCATTAATTTGCTGCATGAATTCCCACATTGAACGTCGCAGCTCAATATCCACCCCAGCTGTTGGCTCATCTAAGATAAGCAGCTTGGGTTTATGAATCAGCGCTCGGGCAATCATTAGTCGACGTTTCATACCGCCTGATAATTCACGGGCTTTATTATTACGTTTGTCCCAAAGCCCCAGTGCGGTCAGCAGTTTTTTGGCTCTTGGTCTCGCCTCTTTAGCAGGAATGCCAAAGTAACCGGCTTGAGTGATTAAGATATCTTGAACCTTCTCAAACTGGTTAAAGTTAAACTCTTGCGGGACAATACCTAAGTATTGCTTGGCAATCGAAGGGTTTTGTAATAAGTCAGTACCAAAGATTTGAACGCTACCTTCAGTCGGCTTAAATAACGAACTAATAATACCGATCATGGTTGACTTACCGGCACCATTGGGCCCTAGCAAAGCAAAAAATCCGCCTTGAGGTACAGTTAGATTCACGTTCTTTAAGGCAGTAAAACCGTTGCCATAGACTTTGGATAGATTGTTAATCTGTAATGCAGGCGTTGTATTAGTCATAAATTCACATCTTTATTAGCTTTTATAGTGAGGATGATAATTGCTATATATGGTGCCGAAAATCTATTATTAAACCCACCTTGAAGGAAACATAGACATTGATAATATTAATCAATTATTGAAACGACAAAAGACGCTCACTTTACAGTAAGCGTCTTAGTTATAAATTGGGTACTTTAGAAGCTAAGTCTTCAGCAATTAGCTAGACTGTTCAATCATATAATCAACGGCGTTTTGAACTTCTTCATCTGGAATGTCTGCACCACCACGGGCTGGCATCGCGTTGAAACCATTGATTGCGTGATCATATAGCGTGCTAGTACCTTGACCAATACGTGAAGCCCAAGCACCTGCGTCACCAAGCTTAGGTGAACCTAACACACCACTGCCGTGACAAGTCTGACAAATAGCGTCATAAACCGCTTTACCATCACGAACTTCACCTTCAACACCAGCGCTTGAAGCTGTTAAAGTAATGTCACAGTTGTCATCACCTTCAAAGCAAACTTTACCGTAAGGCTGAATACGTTCAACAAGCTTTGGATATAAAGCGATTAGCTTCTTAACTTGAGGGGTATCTTCAGGAATAGGCTCTTCTTCTACTGGCTCGGCAGGTGCTTCAGCTTCAGCACCGGCTTCTGCGTCAGTAGCCTCAGCATCTGCTGGAGCTTCAGCTGAAGCATCAGTAGTCTCAGCAGCAGCTTCTGTTGTTTGCGCAGCTGGATCAATGACGTCTTCAGCTTGGCTTAAAGAAATGCCTGATAGACCAAGAATGGCGGCGGCGGATAACATCACGATTTTTTTCATGCGTCACAATCTCTTTTTAGAGCGACGTCTCTGGGCAGCTATTGCTAAATAATGGCTAAGCCATCCCAAAACGTCGTGTATGATTGAGTGAATTGTTTTAACTTTTTAATATAAAACCAGTAATAAATTCTTTTCCCTAATATTATAATGGGAAAATGGGGTTAAAAGCCATGTTTCAATGGTGACTTTTACGACAAAAGGCTGTTTTTGGCCTAATTAAGTTACCCTATTATTACGAATGGTGTCTAATGTATCAAATTTTCGTAGGCTTTGTCATTTATTAAGCGTGATAACATTGGTTTTTTTTGATGGATTTTGCTAGACTAGCGAGCTTAAGTCCGGCCATCTTCAACACTTTAATGGACTTAATTAGCTTAACATTTCCAAAAATATGCGCTTGTAGCTCAGTTGGATAGAGTATCGGTTTCCGAAGCCGAGGGTCGTGGGTTCGATTCCCGCCAAGCGCACCACTCCCCGTATTTTCTCAATACCTCTTATTACTTATATCTTGTCAAAGCCTATATTATGAAAAAGAGCCTCGATAAACACTGCATAGCGCAGGATTAAAGAGACTCATTTTACTTGCTTCTAACTTCTTACGATGAAGTTACTTATTTCGATTATGAGAACGTAACTTTCTAGTCATGACCAGACAGCTGGCTCCCAAAACAGTCACCATTTTTTTGTTGGCTAAAGTCTGTTTAATATTCTTGAACGAGCCGTTTAATACTCTCTCTTTAATCAGTCTTCTTTCTCTTAAAGCTTGAACAACCAGCCCAGATAACTGTTTACCACGAGCCACCATAGCTGAATATCTATCTTCCTTCTCCGTTTCCTGCGCTGCCTTTTGGCTAGATCTTATTCTAGCCTTGATGTGCTTTTCTGCTTGAGAAGGAGACTTCTGCGAGGCTATCACCTGCCCGTTAGCATCATATTTCCTAGAAGCGGTACTAAGCCCATACTTTAATTTTGGCTCACTCGCTTCTTCTAGCTGTTCGGCAGGTTCGCTCGTTTGTAAGCGATTAAGATAATCTTGCTCTGCTTGTTGCCAAACTTCTGCATATAATTGGTTTAAGGTGCTGTGCTGCTTTGGCTCACCATATAAACTGACCAACATTTTAGCATCTGTTTTGGTAACCAGCTTTAACTGCTTATACCCTAATTGCTGATAGTCGACTTCTAAATCGGCAACTACCCCACCTGGAATTTGATCAAATACTTTAAAAGCGGGCTCGTCTATACTTTCACACTGTTTTGGACAAAAAGATTCCCAAGCCGCAAGATGATAAAGAGACAATAAATCCGACTCATAGTCCACATCCGCTTTCTTTTTATCCCGAATGATGGCTCTAAGGGCAAGCACGGATTCCTTAAATCCAAGAGGCCAAGGCAAGAACTTTTGGGCTACTTGGTATCTTTGGCTAGGATCCTCCCTGTGCTTTTTTATATAGTTGGACCAAGATAAAAAACCGGTATCTGGCCTATTTTGGTCCCTTAACTCAACATCCTGTAAGTTTTTCTCTTGTTGCCATTGCATAATAACGTGAGCCTGTAAGTTTAATTAATTTAGAATAACTTAGATAACAATGAACCCGCATAAGCTCAGAAAGTGAGCCGCGCATTATTTTAAACATTCAGTTTACTGTATTATTACAAAGGTTAACAGTCTAGCTAGACACCGCTGAGTTCTATTCTCAGCTCCTCCACACTAGGAAGCTTGTGAAAATTAATAACCGTCACCTCACCTAAACGGCGACGTCCTAGAGCTGCATTGGCATCTAATGTCAGTAAAGCGACCTTTTTGGCATTTCTTTCTAACACCAAATGATGCTCACGCATTAAGGCCGTAAAATCTGGGAAGTTCTTACTGATTTGATTTTTTAGCTTGAGTAATTGTTCGTTGGATGCCTTACCAAAGGCTCCAGCCTTACTATTAAACTGCGGTTTGGCTTTGTTTAAATTCATTTTATTCTTGGTAGCTTTATTCGACCGAGCACCTGCTGTCTTTGGCTTTATAACCAAGGCAATACCAAACAATACCAGAGCACATAAGAGCACTGCTCCAAGCAACATCGCGCCACTAAAAGTCTGATTCATACGTCCTCCTATTATTAATAGTATATTATGATACACAAACCCAAGCTTATATAGGTGTTTTATGACCAATGATATACAACAAGCCATTTCCCTACTTCAAAACGCAAAACATATCTGTATCTTAACCGGAGCAGGTATCTCTGCAGAAAGTGGTATTCCTACGTTTCGGGACAAACAAACGGGGCTTTGGGAGAACTATAGAGCAGAAGACTTAGCCAGTATTGATGCTTTTGAACGTGACCCTAAGATGGTCTGGTCTTGGTATCAATGGCGCCGCAATCTGGTTAAAGACAAGCAGCCTAATCCTGCTCATCACGCCCTAGCCACTCTACAAAAGTGGGCAGAGACTCAAGGTAAGACACTGAGCCTCATTACCCAAAACGTAGATGACCTCCATGAGCAAGCAGGCAGTCAAGTTACTCACCTACATGGTCATTTGTGGAAAAATAAGTGCAGCCAGTGTGAGACGGCATACCAAGGTGAGATCAATTACGACCAAGACACGCTCATTAACTGCCCTGAATGTGACGCTTATATTCGACCTGATATTGTCTGGTTTGGTGAAATGTTGCCAGCAGGTGCTTGGCAATATGCCGAACAGGCCTCAGCAGATTGTGACGTGTTCATTAGTATCGGGACTTCAAGCTTAGTTTATCCTGCTGCTGCCTTGTCACAATTGGCAAAAAGCAGGGGCGCCAAGCTAATTGAAATTAACTTACACCCAACTCAAAACCCACTAATTGATGTGGTGTTGGCAGGCAAAGCTGGAGAAGTATTACCTAATCTTTCTGCTGCTCTACTTTAATAAAACAAACTTGAACTGACATAAAAAAAGCTAGGCTTTATTACAAAGCCTAGCTTTTTTACTTTTGCCCTATTTTTATTGCACTGTTTTTATTTTAGAAACACCACAGTATCAGAAAGCTCATTCCCTTCTGGGTCGTGTTCTAAATAATAATGCTGTCTGAGTAGAAGTCCGATTTCATCTAATAAATCTAATAAGCTTTGCTCTATATTACCTTTGGCCATACCTGCAATAGCCTTATCACACATAGCTCGCCACACCGTTGGGCTGACATGGGCGTTAATTCCTCTATCAGCCACAATCTCTAAGGTATGCTCGCAAATATTAACGTAGACCAGCACCCCAGTGTTTTCTTCTGTGTCCCAAACTCGGTATAAGCTAAACAAATCAATAGCTCGCTCACGAGTGCCCACGCTATAAGCTAAGTTAATGGGCAGATGGTTTTCTATTACTAAGAACACCTCACCACGGTGCCCCTTCTCTACCTCAGTGACCTTCTTAGTGAGACGCTGCATTACGGCATCAGATACCCAGCGATTGTGCAATATAGGAATAAAAACTGCTTGGCGCCACCATCTTGCAAAGCTTGGTTCACTGACCACAGTATGTCCCTGAGCGGCGTTGGGATGCACAGATGTTAAGTCGGGCTTTGCTTTTTGTTGCATGTCAGTCTTACCTCAAACCTTGTTTTTATATCGGCTATTGTAGCCATAGAGAGTTGTATATTAAGGGCGTTTATTGTGAAATCTAAGCCGCTAAATATTGGTTTTGCTTATCAGCTTACCATGAGCCGCCAGCGCCACCACCACCGAAGCCACCGCCTCCGCCGCCAAAACCTCCGCCGCCGAAGCCGCCTCCACCAAAACCACCGCCGCCGCCAAAGCCGCCACCTGGGAACACTACCACACCGCCACGACGACCTCTACCGCCTTTGCCGCCCCCTTTTCCACCGCCGCCACCGCCGCGTGAAATTAGGAATAGCCATAGGAATATCGCCATAAAAATAGTGGTGAATAAGCCGGCGCCTGCTGATAAGGCCATTAAAGCAAAGCCGCCCGTTGCAACAAAGGAGCCAAGAATACGACCTAATGCGGAGGTTAAAAATAATCCAAAAATTAGCGCGATAAGGAAGGTACCAAACAACGAAGGCGTATCCCCTGCTGCTTGATTTTGTGCTTGCGCCCGCTCTTTTGCTAAGGCATCAGACTGAGCTAAAACATCAGGATCAGCAACCAAACGCTCTTCGATACGGTTGATGCCTTTGATCAATCCGCCCGCATAATCACCTTGCTTAAAGGAAGGCGTTATCTCTTCATCAATAATTCGGTTCAAAGCGGCATCAGGTAACACCCCTTCTAAACCGTAACCTGACAATATATACATGTTACGGTCATTTACTGAGACCAATATCAGTAAGCCATCATCGGTATCTTTATTACCCAATTGCCACTTTTCAGCCACTTGCAAACTGTATTGGAATATATCCATACCATTGGTGGTAGGCACAGTGACTAAGGCAGCTTGTGCTAAGCCTTGATCATAAATATGACGTAGTCTTTGGGTTAGTAGCTGTTTTTCTTGTGGAGTAAAGACATTGGCTTGATCTACCACAGGTGAGTTTAAAATCAGCTTATCGCTATCCACACCTTGGGCGGTAGATTGACGTGGCTCAGCTGTGGCTACTTCTGCTTGAGAACTCTCTTCACTACCGGTTTCACCTATATTAGGCAGGTTATCAGTAATCGCCTCGTTACCAAAGATGGCATCATTAATGGCTTCGTTCTGCTGACCTGCTTTGGCAATGGCCACCAAATCTTCAACACTTTGGTCACCCAATTGCTGAGAAGATTGAGATGATGTCGCACTTGTAGATTCGCCATCAACGGCAAAACTGACAGGCGTTACCAATAGGGCCGCGCCTATGATTGACAATATTGACCAGCTACGTTTCAACTTTTGCATGCGCATCATCACCACTTTACTTTAATACACTTATTTTAAAACTGCCTTCTCACACCACCATCTGTGTTGAAAAGACAGGTTAATTGGTAGCTTATAGGCCAAGGACTTATAAGCTACTTTATTACAGATAACGACTCGTTAGACCAAATTACCGTCTAGGCTTTCGCCAAGCTTTAATTACTCACCAAAATCAACTTCTGGCGCTGTTGAAATATCTTTTTCATTTTCAACAGTGAAGTTTGGCTTAGTATCCATACCAAATACTTTTGCAGTGATATTGGTTGGGAACTGACGCACTGTCGTATTGTAGCCTTGAACCTCTTGGATATAGCGGTTACGAGCCACTGTAATACGGTTCTCAGTGCCTTCAAGCTGGGCTTGTAAGTCTTGGAATAATTTATCTGATTTCAGCTCAGGATAACGCTCAGACACAGCCATTAAGCGCGATAAGGCACCCGTCATCTCAGCTTGGGCCGCTTGGTAGTTTTCCATGGCTTGTGGGTCATTTAGTGTCTCAGGCGTCAGTTGAATGCTACCTGCTCTTGAACGGGCCTCAGCTACCTGAGTGAATACCTCTTGTTCTTGATCAGCGTACTGCTTAACCACTTTAACTAAGTTTGGCACTAGGTCATCGCGGCGCTGATATTGGTTGACCACTTCTGACCAAGCAGCATTAACCTGCTCATCTTGTGCTTGTAGGTTGTTATAACCACAACCTGATAAGCTCACTGCCGACATGCCTAAAACAGTAGATAACATAAGCGGCTTAAGGATTGATTTACGTGACATAACTACTCCGAAAAAATATTCTAATAAAAGGGTAAACCCATAATCTCACTTTAGATTTTTTAAATTTAATAGTAAGGTACTGCGATTGTACTGTTGAATGATATCAAAGCACAATTAATACAATTTTTTGTTACCTAAATACAACCGCATTACCCTAATATCACGATAGTAATAGGCTTAACAAGAAGTATCAACTGGCTAATTTTTATAATTTTTTTTAGCAAATATTGAAAAATCATCTAGCAATTTACTTTTTTTTGTGGCAAATTGCAGTTACTTAGGGGTACTTTTGTGTAACATTTAGCCAAACTAGCTTACAGTGACTAAGAGTACAACTTACTTATGTGTTTGTGTTTATCTAATTGTATTGGTTAGTTTTTTCTACAGAACTGTTAATTAAATAAGCGCTGTACACACTTTTAGAATATTACAATTAATTGAGCGACAGGTACGTTACTCAATTTGCTAACACTAGGAAACACACTATGGAAGGCATCGTAAGTGCTTTAAATAATATTATTTGGAGTCCCGCTCTAATCTATCTCTGTTTAGGAGCCGGTTTATTTTATTCAATCATGACCCGCTTTGTTCAGCTTCGCCTGTTTAAAGAGATGCTGCGTCTTTTATTTAGAGGCAAACCTGACAACGACGGTATTTCATCATTCCAGGCCCTGGCTGTTTCTCTAGCGGGTCGTGTTGGTATGGGTAACATCGCTGGTGTTGCTGCTGCCATCGGTTTTGGTGGTCCAGGTGCTGTATTCTGGATGTGGGTTGTGGCCTTTTTAGGGGCATCAACAGCCTATGTAGAATCAACGCTTGGTCAGATCTATAAAGAACGCGACGTCCTCACGGGTGAATACCGTGGTGGTCCAGCTTATTACTTTGAACGCGCCCTAGGCCAGAAGTGGTATGGCATCTTGTTCGCCATCTCTTCAATCATTGCGTGTGGTGTGTTCTTACCAGGTGTACAGGCAAACGGTGTTGTTAACGCAGTTGCCCAAGTTGCCGGTGAAGGTTCAATCGTGAACTTCATGGGCATGGAAGTCGGTTCAGTCCGTCTGATTGCACTTGGTATCATTTTAGTGGTTCTAGGTTTCATTATTTTTGGTGGTATTAAGCGTATTGCAAACTTCGCTGAATACGCTGTACCGTTCATGGCGCTTGGCTATATCATTCTTGCCGTACTAATTATGTTCACTAACTTCAGTAAAGTTCCTGAAGTATTCGGCATGATTATTGGTGATGCATTCACCGCTCAAGCCGGTTTTGGTGCTGCTATTGGTTGGGGTGTTAAACGTGGTGTTTACTCTAACGAAGCAGGTCAAGGTACTGGTCCTCACGCTGCCGCAGCTGCTGCCGTTGACCATCCATCACAGCAGGGTCTAGTACAGGCTTTCTCTGTATACGTTGATACTCTATTTGTTTGTTCTGCAACGGCCTTCATGATTTTGTCTACTGGCATGTACAACATTCAAGGTAACTTACCAGACGGTCAGTTCATCGTACAGAACGTTCCTGCTGATACCGCTATTAGCTCGCCTTCATTCACTCAGATGGCTATGGAATCAGTTTACGGTACATTCGGTGACTCATTCATCGCAATCGCTGTATTCTTCTTCGCATTCACCACTATCTTAGCCTACTACTATATTGCAGAAGTTAACATCTCATACTTAACTCGCTTCATGGGTAAAGGCGCGAGTAAAACAGGTCTGTTTGTAGTAAAAGTGGTTATCATGTTTATGGTTGCATACGGTGCACTAAACACATCAGGCTACATCTGGGGTCTTGGCGACGTTGGTGTTGGCTTAATGGCATGGTTGAACATCATTGGTATTATCATTATCTTCTTTGTGGCAAAACCAACGCTTACTATGCTTAAAGACTACGAAGCCCAATTGAAAGCGGGTGGCGGTACTTCAGCAAAACGCTTCGTGTTTGATCCTAAGAAGTTCGGTATCAAAAATGCCACTTACTGGGAAGAGCGTTACGAGAAAAATGTTGAAGAAAATCGTAAAAACGACCTTAAATAAGTCACTAAGCACACCGTTAAATTAAGTCAAAAAAAACCCGATACTAAGTATCGGGTTTTTTCATGTCTATCACTTAATAACTCACGGATAATTTATCCTACAACCCCTTAAAGTATTAGCCTGCTGGGAAAAGCACTTTATCAATTACATGAACCGTACCATTGCGCGTAGGGATATCGGCCGCCTTGATAACCGCTGTACGCCCTTTCCCATCTTTAATCGTCTTCTGATTGGTAATGGTCAATTGATGCTTATTAAAAGTAGTCAATCGACTTGGCTGCATTTGATCTACGGTAAGAGGCTGCGGCGTTTTCACCACATGGTATGCCAATAAGATACGCAACAAGGGCTTATTTTGCATAAGCTTTTGTTTGGTCATTGTGGTTTCATTAAACCAAGCATCAAAAGCCGCATTGTCTGGAGCAAAAATCGTATAGTTGCTGCCTGCAAATCTAAGCACACCCGTTAAACCCGCTGCATCTATGGCCTCTACCAGAATAGATAGGTTGGGATTTCGTCTTGCCAGCTGTAAAGCGTTTTCAGAGGCATCATAACTTATTGAGGTCGTTGAGGTCTTTGAGGTCGCGGCAGAAGTGGAAGCAGCTGCCGTAGCGGAGTTAGGTGCTGGCGCTGACTTGTGTTGATTGACAACAGTGGCAGGTTGGCTGAAGGTGCTATAAGTAGCATTAGGCTGTCGCAGCGTTTGTTTGGTACTGGCAGAATCTGTAACTGAGCTGCTAGTCACTACAGCACTAGATTGTGCATTACTTTGACCAGTAGTGACTGCCATTAATGCCACAGCCAGTGTCCATACGGGCATAGTTTTCATGATAAAGAACGTCCTTATTTATAAATCACTTTAGTTTAAACAAAAAAAATCTGTTATGTCTATCGCCTTGTCTACTCAACACAACTCGTTTTCTATGATTATCCTTAGCCGTATTAGAGTAAAATCCAGTCCATTTACTTAACTTCCTTGCTCCATATTGCTATGGCTTTATCCCTCTAGGGAATTAGATATTCGCAAGCAGTATGCTACACTAACCTAGATTTTAGAAATCTTATTTGGTAACCCGTAGTTCCAAATATATATAGATGTAGAAGAGATTTCTATCCCCTATTAACTCAATATATAAGATAGCGCTATGGCCAATTGCTCACATCCTGAACACAATACCAAAAAAGACCTCCCAGAAAATTCTGCAAAAAAAGAGCACAACCCTGATAACTTCAACTTAGTGCCTCCCACCACCTTCCCTTATAAAGAGCAGCAACTAACTGCTCGCCAGCGTATCACTGACCAGCTCAATCAACGTATCTTAATGCTTGATGGTGCGATGGGTACTCAAATTCAGACCTATAAATTACAAGAAGCGGATTATCGTGGTGAGCGCTTCGCAGACTTCGAGCGAGATGTTCAAGGCAACAACGACCTATTGGTACTAACACAGCCGCAAATCATTAAGGGCATTCACAGTGATCACTTAGCGGCTGGTGCAGATATCATTGAAACCAACACGTTTAACGCCACCCAAATCTCGATGTCTGATTATGGCATGGAGCACTTGGTTCCAGAGATTAACCGTGAAGCGGCTCGACTAGCTCGTGAAGCAGCCGATGAGTTCACCAAACAAAACCCTGATAAGCCACGCTTTGTGGCTGGGGTAATTGGTCCGACCTCTCGCACCTGCTCGCTGTCACCAGATGTGAACGATCCTGCTTATCGTAACGTAACCTTCGATGAATTGGTGGACAACTACACCGAAGCATTATTCGCGTTAATAGAAGGTGGTGTTGACCTGATTTTGGTTGAGACTATCTTTGATACGCTAAATGCTAAAGCAGCTATTTTTGCTATTACGGGTGTGTTTGACACCATCGGCTTTGAGCTGCCCATTATGATTTCAGGCACCATTACTGATGCCTCTGGCCGTACGCTATCTGGTCAAACTGCTGAAGCTTTCTACAACTCTATTCGCCATGCCAAGCCCTTATCAGTGGGCTTTAACTGTGCGTTAGGCGCTGACGCTCTAAGACCGCATATCCAAACCTTATCAGACATCGCCGACACTTATATCTCGGCTCACCCAAACGCTGGCTTGCCTAATGAGTTTGGTGAATATGATGAGACACCAGAAGAAACCGCTGCTCTGCTTGATGGCTTTGGTAGAGCAGGCATTTTAAACATTGTCGGTGGCTGCTGTGGTACTCGTCCTGAGCACATTAAGGCCATTGCCGATGTGATGCAGAAGTATCCTCCTCGTGAGATTCCAACCATTGCTCCTGCCTGCCGATTATCGGGGTTGGAGCCATTTACCATCACCAAAGACAGCTTATTCGTTAACGTAGGTGAACGTACCAACGTGACCGGTTCAAAGAAATTCTTACGTTTGATTAAAACCGGTGAATTTACAGAAGCTCTAGATGTCGCACGAGACCAAGTAGATGGCGGCGCTCAGATCGTTGACATCAACATGGATGAGGGGATGCTTGACTCCAAAGGAGCGATGATTCACTTCCTAAACTTAGTGGCGGGCGAGCCTGATATTAGCCGTGTGCCTTTGATGCTTGACTCCTCAAAGTGGGACATCATCGAAGAAGGCTTAAAGCGCACCCAAGGTAAAGCTGTGGTCAACTCCATCTCACTAAAAGAAGGCTATGATGTCTTCGTTGAGCATGCCAAGCTGTGTATGCGTTATGGGGCGGCGGTCATTGTCATGGCTTTTGATGAAGACGGACAAGCGGACTCATTTGAACGCAAAATTGAAATCTGTAAGCGCAGTTATGACATCTTAGTCGATGAGGTAGGCTTCCCCTCTGAAGACATTATCTTTGACCCCAACATCTTTGCGGTAGCCACAGGTATTACTGAACACAACAATTATGGCGCCGACTTTATCAATGCCACCCAGTGGATTGTGGAGAACCTACCCAACGCTATGGTATCGGGCGGCGTTTCTAACGTTTCGTTCAGTTTCCGTGGCAACCCCATTCGTGAAGCGATTAACGCGGTGTTCTTATACCATGCCATTAAAGCTGGCCTGACCATGGGTATCGTCAACCCAGCCATGCTTGAAGTGTATGACGAGATTCCAAAAGAAGCACGTGAAGCCATTGAAGATGTCATGCTCAACCGCAATCAGGGTGAAAGTGGTCAAGATGCCACCGAGCGTTTAATGACCATTGCTGAAGAATATGTGGCTGGCGGTAAGAAGAATGACGGTAGCGTGGACTTATCTTGGCGTGAACAGTCTGTAGAAAAGCGTATTGAACATGCCTTAGTCAAAGGTATCACCACCTATATTGATGAAGATACGGAGGAAGCTCGTCTAAAATATCCAAAGCCCCTACACGTTATTGAAGGGCCTTTGATGGACGGTATGAACGTGGTCGGCGACTTATTTGGTGCCGGTAAAATGTTCTTGCCTCAGGTGGTTAAATCAGCCCGCGTTATGAAGCGCGCTGTGGCAGTATTAAACCCCTACATCGAAGCTGAAAAGGTTGAGGGTGAAGTTAAAGGTAAAGTGGTCATGGCCACCGTGAAAGGCGACGTACACGATATCGGTAAAAACATCGTTGGCGTAGTACTTGGCTGTAACGGCTATGACGTGGTGGACTTAGGTGTCATGGTGCCGTGTGAAAAAATCTTGGACACGGCCATTGCTGAAAAAGCCGATATTATTGGCCTTTCTGGTCTAATTACGCCAAGTCTTGATGAAATGGTCTATGTCGCTAAGCAGATGCAAGAGCGTGGTATGGACTTGCCACTTATGATTGGCGGGGCGACGACTTCTAAAGCGCATACTGCCGTTAAGATTGAACCTCATTATCAAAACGATGCGGTTATCTATGTGGCCGATGCTTCACGCTCTGTGGGTGTGGTAACTAAGCTGCTGTCAAAAGAGCATCGTGTTGATCTGATCCGTGAGACTCGTGAAGAATACGAGAAAGTACGTCAGCGTCTGGCCAATCGTAAGCCTAAAGCGGCCAAATTAAGCTATGCAGAATCTATCGAGCAAGGCTTTAAGTTTGATTGGGAAAACTACACTCCCCCTACCCCAAATGAATTAGGTCAGGTTATCTTTGATGAGTATCCGATTGAAAACTTACTGCCTTACATTGACTGGACACCGTTCTTCATCTCTTGGGGCTTAGTGGGCAAGTATCCAAAAATCTTCGATGATGAAGTTGTAGGCGAAGAAGCTAAAGACTTATTTGCCAATGCTCAACAGCTTTTACAGCGCTTTATTGATGAAAAGTTAGTCACGCCTAAAGGTGTATTTAAAATCATGCCGGCCAAGCGCACAGGTGATGACACCATCACTGTGTATGATAAAGCGCCAAGTGAAGGCGGTCAGCCAACGCATGTGTTTGAGCATCTGCGTCAACAGTCTGACAAAGCAAGTGGTAAACCAAACTACAGCTTGGCCGACTTTATCTCGCCTTCTGACGAGCACACCGACTACTTAGGTGGCTTTACAGTATCTATCATTGGCGCTCAAGAGTTATCAGACAGCTACAAAGAAGCTGGTGACGATTATAACGCCATTATGGTACAAGCCTTATGTGACCGCCTAGCAGAAGCTTTTGCTGAGCATTTACATGAGCTTATCCGTACTAAGTACTGGGGCTATCAGCCACAAGAGCAACTAACCAATGAAGAGCTGATTAAAGAAAAATACGTCGGTATCCGCCCAGCACCAGGCTACCCTGCCTGCCCTGAGCACACCGAAAAAGGCAAGCTGTTTGATTGGTTAGATACTACCAATGCCATCGGTACGTACTTAACTGAAAGCTTTGCGATGTGGCCAGCCTCCTCTGTGAGCGGCTTCTATTACTCACACCCTGAGAGTGTTTACTTTAATGTGGGTAAAATTGACCGTGATCAGTTAGAGGATTATGCCCAGCGCAAAGATTGGGATATTAAGACCGCTGAGAAATGGTTAAATCCTAACTTGGCTTAGTATCCGTTAAGCTGAATTTAAGCTATCTATAATTGGTAACTTATTTCTCGCACTAAAGAAGATTTGTTTTATCACTCCTATCTTAGTTTCATGATAATTTAGTAACTTATTATTATGGACTGAGTTAGGAGTTTTTTGTGCAAGCAATCGCCAAAGCATCACAATGGATAGGAAAAACCTTTGCAATATGGGCACTATTAAGTGCCGTATTAGGCTTTATCTTCCCTGAATTCTTCGCCTCTTTTGCCAAATATATTGTGCCCATTTTAGGCATCATCATGTTTGGTATGGGAACCACCCTTAGAACAGAAGATTTTGTTGAAATTATCAAGCGCCCCAAGCTCGTCTTGGTCGGTCTATTAGCACAATTTACCTTGATGCCTCTGATAGCTTATGTTCTTACCGTCGTATTTAAACTAGATCCAATGATTGCGGTTGGGGTGATCTTAGTCGGTTGCTGTCCTGGTGGCACCTCGAGTAATGTCATTACATTCTTGGCCAAAGGTGATGTGGCATTGAGTGTATCCATTACCTCAATCTCCACCCTGCTTGCTCCCATCTTAACGCCCATCTTACTTAAAATATTCGCTGGACAATTAATTGAGATTGAGCTTGCAAGTATGATGATATCCATAACTAAAATGGTCATTCTACCTATCTTATTAGGCTTGGCATTCCACAAGATACTCGGTGCTAAAGTACAAATCGCTAACGATATCCTGCCAATGGTTTCAGTCCTCGGTATCGCAATTATTATCGCCGCGGTCATCGCTGTATCCCGTGATACCATTTTGACCAGTGGCTTATTGGTGTTTATCGTAGTGGCCTTACATAACTGTATCGGTTACTTACTGGGCTATCTATTGGCGAAATTGAGTGGCTTTAGTGAAGCACAGCGCCGTGCCATTATGGTAGAAGTGGGTATGCAAAACTCAGGACTTGGTGCCGCACTAGCAGCCACTTACTTTAACCCAGCAGCGAGTCTACCAAGTGCGATATTTAGCGTCTGGCATAACTTTAGTGGTGCTTTAGTCGCAAACTTCTTTGTGGGTAAAGACAAAAACCAATCCTAAGACTATAAGTACTGCCAACATAAAAGTACGACTGAGCTCCACAGGAAAAAAGGCCAGGTCAATCGACCCGGCCTTTCTCTTTATTATTTATCAAGCAATCTAGAAACAGCCTACTGGCTTAGAAGCGTTTTTTGAACTCAGGAGGCAGACTTTGCTCAAGATCTTTCATCTGACGTTCCATATCTTCTTTGCTTGGCATATTATTAGGGTCTAAACCAAACGGAGGCATACCGCCTGCAGCTGGATTGCCGCCTTTGCTAGCACCCCCACCAAATAATGGACCACCGCCGCCAGAAGCACCACCGCCCATACCGGTTAAGCCTTGAACCGCTTTCATCATCTTACTTAGGCCTTCAGGCTTAGACAACATCTTCATCATTTTTGCCATCTGCTTGTGCTGCTTAAGCAAACGGTTAATGTCCTGAATTTGCTTACCAGAACCAGCTGCGATACGGCGCTTACGGCTTGGGTTTATCTTATCTGGGTTTTTGCGCTCATAAGGGGTCATAGAGTTGATAAGGGCTTCCATCTCTTTCACTTTTTCTTCTGGCTTCGCTTCTTCTAAAGCCTCTTTCACCCCTGCACCGCTCATACCTGGCATCTTATCTAAGAAGCCGGTCATGCCGCCCATATTTTTCATTTGTTGGAACTGGGTTAATAAATCCTCAAGGTCAAACTCACCACCCTTCTGGATTTTCTTCGCCATTTTTTCCGCTTTTTCGCGGTCAATTTTCTGCTCAACTTCTTCTACCAGACTCAGTACGTCACCCATACCTAGGATGCGTTGAGCAATACGCTCTGGATGGAAGGCTTCTAAAGCATCTAATTTCTCACCACGGCCCAAGAACTTGATTGGCTTACCAGTAATTGCGCGCACAGAAAGAGCGGCACCACCACGGGCATCACCATCGGTCTTGGTTAAGATAACACCGGTTAGCGGTAGCGCATCGTTAAATGCCTTAGCCGTATTGGCGGCATCTTGACCGGTCATAGAGTCAACAACGAATAAAGTCTCTGACGGATTAACCGCAGCCGTCAAAGCTTTAATCTCATCCATCATCGTTTCATCAACGTGCAAGCGGCCCGCAGTATCGATAATCAAGATGTCTTGATACTGCAGTTTAGCCTCTTCAATGGCACGCTTGGCAATATCAATTGGGTTTTCATCTGTGGTCGAGTTAACAAACTTAGCATTCACCTGACCCGCCACTTGTTCTAACTGCTTAATAGCCGCAGGACGGTATACGTCAGCTGAAACCAGCATAACTTTTTTCTTATGGCGCTCTTGTAAGAACTTTGCCAATTTACCAGCAGTAGTGGTTTTACCCGCACCTTGCAAACCCGCTAGCAAATACACCACAGGCGGCTTGCCTGTCATCTCTAGCTGCTGATTGGCACTGCCCATCATCTCAGTCAGTTCGTCATAGACAATCTTCACGAAAGCCTGACCAGGTGCTAGCTCTTTTAGCACCTCTTGACCTAGCGCTTGCTCTTTAACACGCTTTACAAAGTCACGGGTAATCGGCAAAGCCACGTCAGCTTCTAGTAACGCCATGCGAACTTCACGCAGCGTATCTTTAATGTTGTCTTCAGTTAACTGTCCTGAGCCTGAAATCTTGCGTAGGCTACCAGAGAGTCGTTCGGTTAGAGTATCAAACATAAGGTTTTCTCAATAAAACGTCTGTTAAATTAGGGATATTAAATATTAAATGGGGCACTAAACCCCTAATAAAAGGGGCTGTATAATTGGGTAACTATCATTTGGTCTAATAATTTTAGACCGTTAAAAAATTCTAATGTTTGGCAAGTTTAGCAAAATTGCTCTGTAAACTCTTTTATTGTTTGTGTTAAACCATTAATTTTAGCAAAAGCAGTCAGTTAACTGTATAGCAATCGCAAATAAGAGTCATTCTATGCTAAATTAGGGTATGATTGCTTTGTGATAAATCGGCTCTATGATTTATTGCCATCATCTTGCAATGTATTGACACACAGAATACCACACCTAGTATATCAAATATTGTCAGACCTAATTTGTTAACTCGATTTCTTTGAGGACCCAAACACCGTGTTGCTTGCCTATGTCATCGCCCTTATTATTTATACCCTTGTAAGCTGTCATTTGGCTTGGGCTTTGCTACGCCTAAAGCCTATCGCTAAAGGCTTTACTTTGGGCATGTTACTGGTAGCTTTGGTGGCTCATGCAATTGTGTTATACCCCAATATATTCACTTTGCATGGCCTTAACTTTAATGTGTTCAACACCGCAAGTCTGATCAGCTTTTATTTTGTGCTGTTTTATGTGATGTTTTGCTTTTATCGCCCAGTTTTAAGTCTGGGAATTTTTGCAGCACCTACCGCCATTATTGGCTTAAGTTTAGGTTATTTTGGGGTAGCTCCGTATGCGCCGTTGACGGATGTTAGCAAAGGTTTAGAGGCTCATATCATTCTATCCATCGCCGCCTATTGCGTCCTATTAATGGCCGCAGTGCAGGCGCTGATCTTACGTATTCAGATTCGAGAGCTCAAACACAAGACCAAACATCGCGTTTGGGTTAATAAACTGCCCTCACTCCAAAGCATGGAGTCGTTGTTATTTGACATGATCTTAGTAGGCTTTAGTCTGCTTACCTTAGCTTTGGCCATCGGCTTCGTCTATGTCAATGATTTAATGGCTCAGCACATTGCTCATAAAACTGTATTTAGCGTAATCTCTTGGTTATTATTTGGCTGGTTATTATTCGGACACTGGAAATTCGGATGGCGCGGTCGCCGAGCGGCTAATATGGCCATCTTAGCCTTTATGCTATTGGCCATAGGCTTTATTGGCAGTAAATTTGTGCTTGAGATGCTACTGTAACCACTGTTGACTTCCTCCCCTCGCTAAACCGAGGGGATTCCTACAGCTAGACGGTCAAGCCCGACCGCAAGGATGTTCTTAGCAGCATTGATATCTCTATCATGCCATGTGCCACACTCAGCACACCTCCATCCTCTTATTCGCAAACCTGCTCTACCTTTCGGACTACTGTCACTTATTTTGTGGCAGCACGAGCAGGTCTGGGTAGTGTAACTCTCATTTACGATCTCAAACTGACAACCTGCATACTTGCATTTATATTCCAGTTGTCGTTTAAGTTCAA
>NZ_FUGD01000088.1 GCF_900162815.1 Psychrobacter pasteurii
AAAAAAACCAAGCTAGCTAAATCGACATACGATGCAGGATGGTTTGAACTTAAACGACAACTGGAATATAAATGCAAGCATGCAGGTTGTCAGTTTGAGGTAGTAAATGAGAGTTACACTACCCAGACCTGCTCGTACTGCCATAAAATAAGTGACAGTAGTCCAAAAGGTAGAGCAGGCTTGCGAATAAGAGGATGGACTTGTGCTGAGTGTGGCACATGGCATGATAGAGATATCAATGCTGCTAACAACATCCTTGCGGTCGGGCTTGACCGTCTAGCTGTAGGAATCCCCTCGGTTTAGCGAGGGGAGGAAGTCAACTTGCTTCAAAGCAAAACCAACTCTACTGAACAATATAAGTCTTTAACTGAAGTACTGTATCTCGCACTTTTGCCGCTTCCTCAAATTTTAGCTCACGAGACAGCTGCTTCATTTGCTTCTCTAAACGATTGATTTCTTTTGCCAATAAGTCTGGACTACGTAGAATCTCGATATCTACATCTGGCAGACCACTGCTGGTTGGAATCGCCTGATTGTCATTGAGATCTTCCTCAACCTCACCAGTATCAATCTTATCAGTAATGCTTCGAGTGGCTGATTTAGGAGTAATGCCATGCTCTTCGTTAAAGGCAACCTGTTTCTCTCGGCGGCGATCCGTTTCCTCAATCGCTTTTTCCATACTGGGCGTAATACGATCTGCATATAAAATGGCTTTACCGTGTAAGTTACGCGCGGCACGGCCAATGGTCTGAATCAGTGATCGCTCTGAGCGTAAAAACCCTTCTTTATCGGCATCAAAAATGGCCACTAAAGACACTTCGGGCATATCTAGCCCCTCACGCAGCAGGTTAATCCCCACCAAGACATCATGCACACCGGTACGTAGCTCATGGATAATCTGCATCCGCTCTACCGTATCAATGTCTGAGTGCAAGTAAGCGACTTTAACATCATACTCTTTAAGATAGTCAGTTAAGTCCTCTGCCATGCGCTTGGTTAATGTGGTAATTAATACCCGCTCATTGACTTCACGGCGCTTGGTAATCTCAGACAACACATCATCTACCTGAGTTAATACCGGACGGATTTCAATTTCGGGGTCAATTAGACCTGTTGGACGTACCACCTGCTCAACGATTTGCTCACTGTGCTCAAGCTCATATTGTGCTGGTGTGGCTGACACAAAAATAGTGGCAGGTTTAATTTTTTCCCACTCTTCAAACTTCATTGGACGATTGTCCATGGCACTGGGCAGACGGAAACCGTAGTTCACCAAGTTTTCTTTACGTGAGCGGTCCCCTTTATACATGGCGCCAATTTGAGGCACTGTAACGTGAGATTCATCAATAAATAACAGCGCATCAGGAGGAATATAATCAAATAAGGTGGGTGGTGCCTCGCCTGCTGGACGACCTGATAAGTGCTGTGAATAGTTTTCAATACCATTACAGTAGCCCAGCTGCTGAATCATCTCAAGATCATACTGAGTACGCTCTTTAATACGCTGAGCTTCAATTAATTTGTCATTGTCACGAAAGTACTCAAGTCTTTCTTCTAGCTCAGCACGAATGGTTTTACTGGCCGCTTCAAGCTTCTCACGTGGGGTAACATAGTGCGACTTTGGATAAATAGTAATGCGTGGCACGCTGCGTACCGTCTTACCAGTTAACGGATCAAACCAGCTGATCTTCTCAACCTCATCATCAAACATGCTAATACGCACAGCCAACTGCTCAGATTCAGCAGGATAGATATCTAACAGCTCACCGCGCAAACGGTAAGTACCTCGCTCAAAATCAAGCTCATTACGGGTATACTGCAAAGCAACCAGACGCTTAATTAAGGCATTACGGTCGACCACATCCCCAACCACAATATGCAATAACATCTTCAGATAGCTTTCTGGATCACCCAGGCCATAGATAGAAGAGACTGAAGAGATGATAATCGCATCACGGCGCTCAAGTAGAGCCCGAGTAGCAGACAGTCGCATTTGGTCAATGTGATCGTTAATGGCACTGTCTTTTTCGATAAAAGTATCACTGGCCGCCACATAAGCTTCTGGCTGATAGTAATCATAATAACTTACGAAGTACTCAACCGCGTTATTAGGGAAAAACGACTTAAACTCACCATACAGCTGAGCCGCTAACGTTTTGTTATGCGCCATAATAATGGTCGGACGCTGAGTTTCACTAATCACTTTGGCCATGGTGTAAGTCTTACCAGAACCGGTTACCCCAAGCAAAAGCTGAGCATCCATACCTGACTCAACCCCTTTTACCAGCTTTTCAATCGCTTGTGGCTGATCGCCGGCAGGTTCAAAATCGGTCACCATCTCGAAAGCACGGCTGGAAATTAGGGTACCAGAGACGTTAACACCGGTAATCTCGGCTTCGTCTTGTAGCTGAGTAGCCAATTGATTTAATTGTCTTGAGGATCTTGGTTCAGGCATTCGCATAATAGAATTCTTTTTATTTACTAGATTTTTTATTTAGTAGATTGGGTTATAGCTCTTAATATGGGGTTAAACCCAAGGATTTAAAGCCCTCTATTGCTACTGTCAGTCGTTTTCTTGCCTATCTATCAGGGCAAACGCACACTTTTAGCCCATAATAATCAAATCGCGCACCTCATCATTCCAAGCACACTGCTTAAGGATAGACTTAACACTGCCTTTTTTATCAGAAATCTTGATTAAATTTAATGCTAAACGACGTAGTATGGCCATGTTCTCAGTCGCGTTCTTTAATCGTATTCTAGAATCATCTTCTTTAAAGGTGACATCTAATACATAATGCAAACTATTTTCTATTCTCCAATGTTCTCTTACAGTTTTATTAGCCAGTTTAGGATCAATCTTTAAGGAACTGAGGTAATAAGCTGTCTCAGTTGTTTGTGAGTCGTTTTATTATACCGGGTACGCTGTATCTCAATCACACTAGTAAGTTTGTTCCAATTATCTGTATGGTCAAACCAATCTGTCACAAGCAGCTACGTACACTGTCTAGTTTCAATGCGTCCATGCTCGGACGTTGTTTCGGTATACTGATTTTTTTCGATTAACTCTGGATTATCTCGCCTTACTTTATGAAAGTAGGCCTTCGTTTCTCTTAGTAATAGGGCTTGGTTGGCTTTTAGTTGTAACACATAATCAGCCCCTTTTTTAATGATTTTATCTGCAACTTTGTCTAAACAGCTCATGGCATCCGCAGTAATCACTGTTTTCTTTATTTGTAGCTCATCTATGATATCAAGTACGGCTTTGACTTCATTTTTTTTAGCATCTGACTTTTTTTGTATTAGACTGATTCCTTGCTCTGTTGCATAAGCACTGACACTGTGCAGAGCACTGAGTTTGTCTGTACTGCTTTGATAGGAATGCTTTAAGGTTTTACCGTCTATGGCTATTATTTGTAAGTCTTGATGGTCTCTTATTTGGTTTACCCAGCTTATAAAGCATTGGTTTAAAGTGTCAGGATCTAATATTGACATGACCCGAGCGATGGTGTCATGGGAGGGTATGCCATTTTCAAACGGTCGATATTTCTTTAACCAGTCTTCTTTAGTTCTACCAAATTCTTCTATGTCTACCCAGCCTTCTGCGTTTGAAAGCAGGGCTGTCACAACTAAAAATAAGATGTCGAGTAAGTCGTGCTTTAAATTAATATCTTTTCTTGGGTCAGTAATGATGCTAAAAGTGGCTTCAAATGTCATAGAATAGTCCTTATCTTTGATATCCTATAACTTTATTCGATTTGCTCCTCTTTCTCACTACTTTTTCAAAAAGTGTGCGTTTGCCCTGGCCTATCTATACTTGACTTCCTCCCCTCGCTAAACCGAGAGGATTCCTACAGCTAGACGGTCAAGCCCGACCGCAAGGATGTTCTTAGCAGCATTGATATCTCTATCATGCCATGTGCCACACTCAGCACAAGTCCATCCTCTTATTCGCAAACCCGCTCTACCCTCAAGACTACTGTCACTTATTTTATGGCAGCACGAGCAGGTCTGGGTAGTGTAACTCTCATTTACGATCTCAAGCTGACAACCTGCATGCTTGCATTTGTATTCCAGTTGTCGTTTAAGTTCAAACCATCCTGCATCGTATGTCGATTTAGCGAGCTTGGTTTTTTTAGTTGTAAATGAGCGTGATTTAACATCACCAACCACAATTAAGGCATTATCCTTAACTAATTGGGTGGTGAATTTATGAATTAAGTCTAATCTTGTGTTTTTGATTTTGGCGTGGATTGCTTTAACACGCTTTTTATTCTTAGCACGCTGGGCTACTGCTAATTTATTCGCCCATTTTTGGGTCTGCTTAATAGTGAGTTTATCGCCCATTGAGGTAGTAGCAGCTTCCTTTAAACCTAAGTCAATACCAACGCTGCCCTTACCACTTTCTTGTTTGGGGTAATCTTTAACAGTAATACAGGCATACCAACGATTACGGCTGTCTTGTACTATCTCAAGCGTGTTAATTTGATATAGGCTGAGGTTGTAGCTATCGAATACATCGATGATGAGCTTCTGGCCTTTAGAGAGCGATAGCTGTAGGGTTGATTTAAGTGCTTTCTTTCCCGTTTGTCTTGTGCTTAGGTATTTGATAGCAGACTTTTTAAAAGGTATCCAGCCCAGTGTTTTGCGTTTTGCATCGGGACGATTGCTGCGCCAGTTAAGCTTGGCTTTTTTAAATTGTTTTCGGGCCTTGGCGTGAGTCTCATTGATAGCTTGTAAGGTCTGACTGTGTAATCCTAAATACTCACCGCTACCTTTGGTGTATTGGCTTAAATCATAAGCACTAAAAAACTTACCAGTACATTTTAGATGCTCAAAGCACAGCGCATTGACATAGTTCCACACGAAGTTTACCGAACCGCTTAGCTGATTCAGCTCTTTTATGTGCTTGTCTTTAATGCGTAGTTTGAGGGTTTTCATGCCTTTAGTATGGCAAGTTTAATTTTGACTTACAACCCTTTAACGACTTCTTACGACAGTGTGTGTCGCCTTATATCCACCGCCTGAAGTGGGTGGTTTTACGGCGACTGGTGATAAAAAAATTATGAATAAAAAAGGAAGGGACTGTTTGGCCACTTCCTTTTTTGTTAATTTAACCCGCTATTAAAGGACTGATTTAAAAAACATCCTTAATCACCTGTTTAATCTGCGGCATTAATTGCTCAAGTTGCTGCGTAGTTTGCTTCATTTCCTCTTGATCAGGTAAGGAAGCCGATAGGAACTCAGAGGTTACTTTAGGATTTTTTTCTAAAATATTTTGACCCATAGGGGTGTCATAAAACTCAATTAAAGCATTAACTTCTTGCTGAGTGTAGTGAGCCTTGGCAGCTGCCTTATAGGCCTCAACCATCTCTTCTTTGGTCGCCGTACTTTCAATGCCGCCTGCTAGGATTTTTGTATATTGCGCCAAGATCCCTTGCATATTTTTCGCCATTTCACGTTGGCGTTTATTCAGCTTTTTATCCTCTGCAGAAGTTTTATCCCCCTGCTGCTGCAAGATATCAGCGACGGCTTGTTGGCTGTTTACAATGGCTTCTATTTGCTCATCGATATGCATGACCTGCATAAGCTTGACTACTGAAGCATCACTAGGGGCTTTTTGATTAATGATACGCTGCTGACCACTTTGTGCCGAGTCGGCAACTCGAACACTGGCTGAGTCGCCACCACTACTGATGATCAGCTCTGCTTGTGCAGGAACTTGTAGTGCTAATAAGCTTAGGCTGCCTATGGCTAACCATTTACCGCTTTTAGCCGTCATAGATTTTATATTTACTTTCATAAGACTTCTTAACCTCATGCAGGGTTTGATCCGCAACTTTCAGTGAATTTAGTTAAACCTCAATAGGTCTATGTTTTTATTTTATAGAACCATATTTTATTGCAAATCATCACTGGGTTTAGAAGCCCCTGTTAGCTCTTCGTTAGGAGATTTGTAAACTTCACAGCTGGGACGGTTAGATTGCTGCATACGCATCTTTTTTCGTTCTTCTGCTGCGTCAAATCGACACTGCATGAGCTCATTTTTAATCTCTAACGGCGGTACCGGCGTAGGCTTACCGTTTTCATCGACAGCCACCATGGTGAAATAGCAACTATTGGTATGGCGGACGGTACGTTGCTGAATATTTTCAGCTTCTACTCGAATGCCCACTTCCATTGAGGTTCTACCTACATGGTTAATACTGGCGGCAAATGTGACCAATTCCCCCACATAAATAGGCTCTAAAAACATGACCTGATCAACAGAGAGTGTCACCACATAACCACCACTGTAACGGCTGGCACAAGCGTAAGCGACCTGATCTAGCATTTTTAACAAATCACCCCCATGCACATTCCCAATAAAGTTAGCCATATCGGGTGTCATTAATACCGACATGTACAACTCATTTTTTACAGGAGCCCTAACTGAACTGGTAGAAGTATTGATCTGTGACATAATTTTCCTTTATATAGACAAAAACAAGGGGCAAAATTTAGCTTATTTACCGCACTTCATTATTCTTAGCCTACTACTTTATCAAAACTGCGGTTAAATAACCCTGACTCTCGCGGCTTATCTGATATACTAGTACAAATACTGAGCAACTAAAATAGCTTCTCAATAATGACAAGCTACTGATTTGCAGGTAAAAACTGGCGAAAAAGCCCAGAAAAACGTTGAAATGCAAAAAATTTGATAAATTTTCAATTTTTTTTCAAAAAAGGCTTGACGGATAAAAAATATTTGATAGAATACGCCCCACTTAACGCAAACAGCTTAACACATAAGCGCGTTAACCCAGCTATTCCCTAATAGCTCAGTTGGTAGAGCATCGGACTGTTAATCCGTGTGTCCCTGGTTCGAGCCCAGGTTAGGGAGCCAAATTCTAGCATGAATCTTTATTTTTACTTCATGCTACATTGCTACTAAGCAATACTTTTATGGCATATGCCAAAGTCCTTATCTTGATAGATAGGGACTTTTTTTTGCCTAAAATTTAGCCCCTACTAAACCTTAGATTATTTCTTTTAATATGAGCTTTTTTATTTGGCTTAGTATTTGGCTCAGTTTTTATTTATCTTTTTTAACCTTGCTTAGACTTGCGAGCTTTTTTTATTTTTTGTTTTGGCTTAGTTATTATTAAAGCTATTGAGATAACTTCTCTGATCCAGCCAAAAAATATTGCTAAATCAAGGAATAAACCCCAATTTAGAGGCTAAAATCAAAAAAATTGAAGTTTTTGCATTTTTTTTGATTTTAATGCTTGACACCCACCCGAAGCTTGGCTAGAATACGCATCACTTAGTTAAGACCCCTAGCAAAACATAGGTGTCGAACAAGTTTTTCCCTAATAGCTCAGTTGGTAGAGCATCGGACTGTTAATCCGTGTGTCCCTGGTTCGAGCCCAGGTTAGGGAGCCAAATTCTAAAAGATTTTAAATACCTTACTCTGTTAATTTAAAGTCTTATAAAAAGTCCTAATCGCTGATTAGGACTTTTTTTTATGCCCTAAAACCTGTCACCTCAGCTAGTTAAGCTCGACAGATTGTGTTAGTTTATAAATGTATTTTATTGACTCAAATTCACTATAAGAAATGACATGGCTATGATTCCTCCACATATTCGTAATAAGTTTTCTGATCATCCTCAAAAAATTACTCGTCCTGTTAGCATCAGATTATCAGAAGAGATGATCAGCTTGCTAAAAGAGACCGCTGAAGAGCATGGCTTCAAGCGCATCCAAGGCTTAATCCGTTTATATATTCGCCAGGGCTTGGACCGCGACAATGATGGCTATACCCTAGCCGATGATGAGGTCTTCATTGAAAAGCTTCGTGCTAATGGCGTAAGTGCCTCAATTATTGAGAAGGCCATTATTGATACTCACAGCAGTTTTGCTACCAAAGGCTTACTAGAAGAGCAGCTTGAGCCTAAAAATAAAAAATAAAACTGACTTTTTTTAAAAAACTGAAAATAATACTTGCAATCGAAATCAAACCCTCTATAATACTGCACCTACGGAGTCGTGGCAGAGCGGTTGAATGCACCGGTCTTGAAAACCGGCAAGGGTTCATAGCCCTTCGTGAGTTCGAATCTCACCGACTCCGCCAGATATTAAAAAGCCAACTTAGCAATAAGTTGGCTTTTTTTATGCCTAAATTTTAAGGTATGGTCTTGCTATAAATCATAATAAATTTTTATTAAAATTATGGGCTTATTGCCCTTGCATTCATTCGAAAAATGCTTATAATAGTCAACCTATTGGAGTCGTGGCAGAGCGGTTGAATGCACCGGTCTTGAAAACCGGCAAGGGTTCATAGCCCTTCGTGAGTTCGAATCTCACCGACTCCGCCAGATACTAAAAAGGCCAACTTAGCGATAAGTTGGCCTTTTTTATTGTCTTAAGTTTTATTAGCAGCTATTACTTTTAGATGACAGGTTTTTCTGCTTTATAGAACGATTCGCCCTACTTGCTCTGGTGCAGATATAAGCACATGTCTAACAATCGATTGGCATAGCCCCACTCATTATCGTACCAGGCAAACACTTTGAATTGTGAGCCGACCTGCATTAGCTGCTCACCATCTATTATGAGCGACTCAGGCTGATGTATAAAGTCACTTGAGACCAACGGTAGGTCTGTATAGCCCATAATGCCATAAAGCGAGCTACCAGGCTCACAGGCTGCTTTTAACACCTCTCTGACTTGCTCTAAGCTAACCTGCTTTTCAAAAATAAAATTAACATCAATTGCAGCCACATCAATGGTAGGTACTCTAATTGAGTGACCATTGATTTTACCCAGCATATTGGGCAAGGTTCTCTCTGTGGCAGCGATACTGCTCGAGGTGGTGGGAATAATATTGTGGCCAGATGCCCGAGCTCTACGCTTATCTCGGTGCGGCTGATCCAGCACATTTTGATCTGCCGTTACCGCATGAATTTCTGTCATCATCACTGACTGAGTGCCAAACGCCTTGTCCAACACATAAATTAACGGCACCAATGCCTGTGTGGTACAAGAGACACTAGAGATAATAGGCAAATTGCGGGTCAATAAGTCGTCGTTGACACCCATAACGATACTGGCATCGACTTTATCAAAGGGAGCTGCACCAACGATAACTTGCTTGGCACCGGCACTAAGGTGACGACTGGCATCTTCATACGATCTAAAATGTCCGGTACACTCAAGCACCACATCTACCTTCAAAGCTTGCCAAGGCAACTGCTCTGGCGCTGATAGCGCTAATAAGTCTATGCAGTACTTCTCATCATCTTTAGTTAGACATAATTGATGAGTACCTGAGTCAGTCAGTTGTAAACTCGCCTCTACCCCTAGTCGGCTTAGCCTACCATGGGTACTGTCAAACTTTAGTAAATGCAGCAAGGTATCAGCGTCTGCCACATCATTAATGGCCACAATATGTACTAAAGTGCCTAGCACTTCAAAGCGCTCAATTAATGCGCGAAGCACATTGCGTCCAATACGCCCAAAGCCATTGATGGCCACTCGTAAAGGCGTTTTAGAATTATTGGTAAGATTAACAGCTGATACCGCAGAAAATGACATAGAAGCTACTTAAAATCAAAGAGTAAACAAAATAAGCAAAGGCAATCAAAAGCTTAGCATTAGTCAATGAAGATTAAAGCCAAGCGAATAGTATTATAGTCTATTTGCTCTTTTAAATATTCATAAATAGGACGCAGCTTGATGCTGTCTTTGGTAAACGGATTCATAGCCTGCTTAGTACTAGCCGCTGTGCCAGTACTTTCTACGTTAGGCTGCGCTTGAAAATTATTGGGATCAGCCTCTGCCACAATAGCCTCTACAGCTTCACTAACCTTATCTAAGGTCAGTACATCAGGTCGTAGGTGCTCACAGTTCAAATCTGGGTGTTTTCGCTTTAAGCGAGCTATGTGACCCATAATGGTTGACTGAGCCAATCCCCTACTCTCAGCGATTTCAGCAATGGTTAAGCTTTCTTCTAACAATAGCTTGGTTGTCATTAGTGTGCTGTCTGAGTGATCATTTAACTGATTACTTAATTTATCTTTTTGTGCCAGCATTTGAGCTTGTTTCTTTTTGCGGTTTTTTAAACTTTTCTCAAAAGCTTCGATCTGTGATTTATTCAGGGTACCCCCTGAGACCAACACAAATCGGTGATGCGCCTCTTCTAACACATCCGCCTCAATCTCTTCAAAGGCTTGCTCAGCTTCAGAAGAAAGTACTTTAAACCGTGAATCCGCTCCTCGAGCCAAAGGATCCAAACGCAAGCTTAGATCATTCATCCCCAATAGCTTTAGGCCTTCTAGGGATTTAAGACGAGAGAGTGCCACATAGCCTTGGCCCAGCTCAAAGGTCTTAGACAGATCAATTTCAGCAGCATCCAAAGTCATCCCTTGAGACTTATGAATGGTAATCGCCCAAGCAAGTGTCAGCGGTATTTGGGTGTAACTGGCTAAAATCTCCCCATTTTCATCCTCTACTATCCACTCTTCGCCTTCAGCGATAACCTGCCGGCCATTATTAAGCTTAATAATGGGATAGCGGTCGGTAGAGACCAAAGCCTTACTCTCGGGCTCATCCTCACCATCTATGGCGACTATCGTGTCATCTGTCTCATCATCAGCACCATCAGTCGCCTCATCTTCTATGTCATCATATTCTGAATCATCACTAATGGCACTACGATCGCTGCTAGATTTCAACGGCTTAATGGTGGTAAATCCGACCAACTCCCCCATGGTACCGTTAGAGACGCCAAGCTCATTATTATTTTTAATGAACATAACTTTAGCGCCCACTTTCAAGGTCAGCTCATCACTGGTACGCACTGACTTCTTAAGAGTTTCAACCAGTTTGTTATCCCCATGAGCTATCGCGTTATAGGTAACGGTTTCTCCATTTAATAAGGCCAGTTCGTGCTCATTAATCTTATTAACGTTCACATTGTGGGTAAATAATCGAGTTCTATTGATGTCTACATCTTGATAGAAGGTATTTTGTAGCGCCTCAATGGCTTCAAAGCTTACCCCTTCCTCACCTCGAATCTGGTTCAAGATACTATCTAAGTTAATAGCGTCTTTTTTCTCGTCAGTATTTTGGCGATGCTGCTCAGTTAAATAGCAAATCTTAAATCCGGCTTCTAACCAAGCTTCAGACATAAAGGCAAACTTTTCACGGTTGGTCTCACCGCGGCTGCCCACTGGCGGTAACTGGAAAAAATCCCCCGCCACCACCACTTGAATACCTCCAAAAGGCTCATCACTTTGACGCATGTGTTTTAAGACTTGGTTGACCGCATTCAACTGCTTGGCATGCAACATTGAGATTTCATCAATGATAAGGACAGCGGTCTCTCTTAAGCGGTCTTTTAGAATTTTTTTACGAGACAGGTTGGCAAGGTCACGCTCACTTAACTCATCTTTAATGCCAATGCCAGACCAGCTATGAATGGTAATGCCGTTCATGTGTGTGGCAGCGATACCGGTACTCGCGGTAGTGGCAACAGGCACACGTCGGGCTCGTAGATAATGAATGTACTCATTTAGTGTATAGGTTTTGCCTGAGCCGGCAGAGCCTGTTAGAAATACGTTTTTACCGGTTTTTAAGATATCGAGTGCGGTCGCTTGTTTCATGAGTACGGTCTTATGTTATAGGATATTAATATTTTTGATGACCCCCTCCGATAGTTAGGGGGTTGCCCGCACTTGATAGCGCCATGGGCTAGTGGGTGGTGGCTCAATGATCGCCCTCTGTTTCAAGAAGATCCGGACCATTTTAAAGCACAAAATCAAAAGTACAAACTGTAAAGCACAATCATTCAATCACAAGTCATTCAATCACAATCAGGCTTGCAGCAGTCACTTCTATGATAGCTTGTACTAAGGCAGTAACTGTTTAAAAGTTAAGAAACAGTTATTTGCTTCTCCATCGATACACCAACGCATTTGATTCTTCTTGGGCTGATAATATACGTAGGCAATGATGGCTTCTCCCTTTTGATCCACCTGCATACCCGAGCAGTCCGGCTTATTATTGTCATAAGTGGTGGTAATGGCAATAATAGGCAGCCCCTCTTCTTGATGATGATACACGTACTTACCATAGGTCCACTCTTCACCACTGGTAGTCAATACTACATTGTCTGGCCCAAAGTTATAACGCTCTCGGCACTGTGTATTTTGAACAGAAGTTTTGATTTCATTCACCGCCTCATCAAGTCCCTCATCACTGAAGACAGCCATAGACTCTGCTTCATCCGCTGCCGCCTCGGCTTCATGGGCGATACGACTTGACTCTTGAATAGCCTGTATTAGATTTTCTAAATCTTCATCCCTAGCATTGCCGTTGTTATCTCGGCTTTTAATAGTTGGGCTGGGCAATGCAAAGTCAGGAGTCGCCGTAAGGTCTAACTCCCAAACTCCTGCAATTTCTGGACTGACATGAGTGCTAATGACCGCCTCTTCAATATTGGCGCTGTCCGCAGAAAATGAGGATAGCACGGATGCTAAAGTCATAGGGATGAATGAAAGTAATTCCATAATTTAGCCTTATCTCTTTTTATTATTTCGTATTCTTTACCTAATATGTTGCTATCAGGTTAAGCAATTTTTAATGACTAAACAAGAGAACAATCGTTAACTTTGTTTTATTTGCGTCAGGTAATGTCGCCAGAAATTACTTACTTTTTGTGAGCATAAAGTAGACTGACCAGTCATTTCCCTAAAAAAACTATTTCAAAAATGTTATGGTTAGTAACCCCACCAATAAACTTTAATTATATAGGAGATAACTTTGAGTCATAAAAAGATTGCAATATTAGGTGCAGGTCCTAGTGGTCTGGCTCAATTGCGAGCTTTTGAAGCTGCTCGTAAAGCAGGCGTCGAAAACCTACCAGAAATCGTCTGCTATGAGAAACAAAATGCTATAGGTGGCATGTGGAACTACAACTGGAGAACCGGCTTAGATAAAAATGGTGAGCCTGTACACGGTAGTATGTACCGCTATCTATGGTCAAACGGCCCAAAAGAGTGTTTAGAGTTTGCTGATTATTCATTTGAAGAACACTTTGGCGCCCCCATCCCCTCTTATCCTCCTCGTGAAGTTTTACGCGACTATATTATGGGTCGTCTAGAAAAACAGGATATCAATAAATACATCCGCTTTGAGTGCCCAGTACGTTGGGTAACTTTCGATGATGAGACCAAGAAGTTTACCGTCACTGTCATGGACCACAAAAAAGGGGAACAAGAAACCAATGAGTTTGATCATGTCATCGTGGCAACTGGTCATTTCTCAACCCCAAACATGCCTTACTTTGATGGCTTAGAACATTACACCGGACGAGTATTACATGCTCACGACTTCCGTGATGCCTTAGAATTTGAAGGCCAAGACATTTTACTAATTGGCAGTAGCTACTCTGCAGAAGACATCGGTACTCAGTGCTATAAATACGGCACAAAATCAGTCACCATTAGCTATCGTACCCAGCCTCTTGGCTATGAGTGGCCGGACGGTATCTCTGAAAAACCGCTAGTCACCCACTTTGAAGAAGATACAGCTTTCTTCTCAGATGGCACCAGTCAGAAGTTTGATGCGGTCATCATGTGTACTGGGTATTTATTCCATTTCCCATTCTTACCTGATGAGCTTCGTCTACAAACTCATAACTGCTTGTATCCAGCGAACTTATACAAGGGCATCTTCTGGCAGCCTAACCCACAGCTTATCTATTTAGGTATGCAAGATCAGTACTTCACCTTTAATATGTTTGATGCCCAAGCTTGGTACGCTCGTGATGTCATCTTAGGTAAGATTGAATTGCCAAGCTTAGAAGAGCGTCAAAAAGATGAGCAGCAATGGCTAGAGCGTCATGAAAACTTAACTGATGCGGACAGTGAAATTGATTTCCAAGCCAGCTATATCCGTGACTTATATGACGCCACAGACTACCCAGAGTTTGAAGTTGAAAAACAAGGTGAGATCTTCAAGCAATGGAAGAGAGATAAGAAAAAAGGCATTATGACCTTCCGTGAGAAATCTTATCGCTCTACATTAACCGGTACTTTAGCTCCTGAGCTACCTAAACCTTGGTTAAATATTATGGATGACTCTTTAGAGCATTTCTTAAACATTACTCTAGAGAAGAAATCCAGAAGTGCATAAGCCATTAAGCATAAGCAAGTGTTCCTCATTCCTATGGTGATCACTACTATGCTCAAATTAAAAAGCAGCCATTAATGGCTGCTTTTTTTTGCTTAGGCTATTTATTTAGGGTCTTTAATTTGACGAATAATACTTAAATAAGCCATTCCTTAAATTAAAATTAGCCCATACCCAGCTCAATTAAGCTGGCATTACCGCCAATAGCCGTCGTGTTTACGGTCTTGACGCGTTCGGTACAAAAGCGCTCAAGATAGTCTGGCTGGAACATCTCGCTACAACCCTCAACATCTGTCACGGCTACCAACTGAGTTAAAATACCTTCGGTTTCAGACAGGTCCTTACCAATCTGTAATAACTCTTGCGGCGTACCTACTGCACCGATAACCGCCAAGCGGCTGATATTAAGCAGCGTAACCAACTCTGAATCATTGGTAATGCTCATCACGCCAGCATAAACTCCTGACTGATTCAGAACTGCCATCGCTTCTTCACAAAGCTGCTGATAGCTTGGATAACGTAAAAACACTTCGTTTCCGGTCAATAATGCTGCAACTAGCGTCCCCAAAAAGGCAATAGGGTTGGCCGCTTCAGTAGCCAGTATCATAGCTTTACCACGAGGCGCTAAGTACAAGTCATTAGACTCACCCGTGGCTCCCTCCAAGCGCATCACCTGTTCCAACTTCTCTGCTTGAGACAACAGATGATTAAACAGATGTTGTGCTTGCTCCCCATTAGGGCTGATGTCTGCCAGCTTTCTACTGGCTTCTGTCAAAATAATACTGCGTTTAACCGCCCCTAACTGAGCCCAAGCTTCACATTGCTGGGCCTGATCTTGTTTAAATACTTTATTCATGAGCTTATCCTTAATGTCATTGCTTATTGTTATGAGATATGGTGTGTCTCATCGAAAGTGGGTTAATGTTGTTTTAAACGTTTTGCCACTTCGTCAATCTAGCCACATAACGTGGGCCTCCGGCTTTTGGCCCTGTCCCTGATAACCCACAACCACCAAAGGGCTGCTCGCCTACCACAGCACCAATTTGGTTACGGTTGATATAGGTATTCCCCACTTTAGTACGGCTCTCAATATGATCCGCTACCGTTTCGATACGGCTGTGAATACCTAGAGTTAAGCCATAACCTGTGGCATTAATCTCTTCTATAAGCTCATCAAGCTTGCTAGCCTCATAACGTAAAATATGCAAGATAGGTCCAAAGTGCTCGCCACCAATCACGTCAATACCGTCCACTTCAATAGCCGTCGGTAATACAAAGGTGCTATTACTTAGGTTATTTGCAGACTCAGAACTAATAGGCGTTTGAGCAATAACACGGGCTCGGCTATCGTTACGCATGGCTTCAATGTGGTCACGTAGACCTTTTTGGGCCTCTTTATCAATCACCGGACCCACATCTGTGGTCACATTAGATGGATTACCTACTACCAACTCAGCCATATTCCCCTTGAGCAGCTCAATGACAGAGTCAGCAATGTCTTGCTGCAAACACAATATTCGACAGGCTGAACAACGCTGTCCTGCTGAACCAAATGCTGATAACACCGCATCTTTTACCACTTGCTCAGGCAGAGCGGTTGAGTCAACAATCATCGCATTTTGACCGCCAGTTTCTGCAATCAAAATAGGCAGATCTTTAGCAGAAGCTTGTTCAGAGCCCGACTCTACAACTCGCTCATTAGAATAAAGTGACTTATTAATGTGCTGTGCAGTCTGGGTAGATCCGGTAAATACCACGCCATCAATTAAGGTCGATGAAGTCAACGCTGCCCCTACCTCGCCAGCTCCAGTCACAAACTGTAAAGCATAGTCAGGCACGCCTGCTTGATACATAAGCTGCGCCCCAAAATAGGCAATCAAGCTGGTTTGTTCTGCAGGCTTAGCAACTACTGTATTACCTGCTGCTAAAGCCCCAACAATTTGTCCGGTGTAAATAGCTAGCGGGAAGTTCCATGGGCTAATACAAACTACGGTACCGCGAGCCGTACGCTTTTGCGTGACTTGATTGCCTGATAAATCAGTAAAGGCATGGGTTTGCTGACTTAAACGCTCAGCTTCATTGGCATAGTAACGACAAAAATCGACTGCTTCACGAATCTCATCAATACTATCTTGTAACGTCTTGCCGGCCTCTTTATGACACATAGCCACCAGCTGGCTAAAGTTTTGTTCATACAAATCAGCGATACGCTTTAAGATGGCACTGCGCTCAGTGACAGGCACTTGTTGCCACTGGCTTTGACCCGCTATTGCTGCATCCATCGCCTGGTTGGCAATCTCGGCATCAGCATAGACCACTTCACCAGCCACAACCTCATGGTTCCAAGGCGCTACTACAGTGTTAACGGATAACTGCTGTGCCACTGTGTTATCGATTTGCTGGCCCTTAACAACAGAGTTGGCAGACCAAGTATGTTGTAAATAGCTGTCCACTTGCGCTTTAAACGGTTGCCACTGCGAGTCAACAAATATATTAGGGCCAAAGCTTGCCTGTCTATCTGTGTAAATCTCTAACGGCATTGCAATACGTGGATTATGTAGTGTCTCGTACTGCGTCAACGTATCATAAGGATGCACCGTTAAAGGCTCTACCGGGTGAGTCTTATCTAATAATTGGTGCACAAATGAGCTGTTAGCGCCATTTTCTAATAAACGACGTACTAAGTAAGGTAGCAAGTCTTTATGTGCACCGACTGGAGCATAGATACGCACCGGAATGTCATAGGCCTGCAAGATATGATCATAAAGCGCATCGCCCATGCCGTGCAGTCTCTGGAATTCAAAGTCTCTGTGCGGGCTCATGGTCATTACTGAAGACAAAGTATGGGCATTATGGGTGGCAAACTGTGGCCAAAGCACCCCACGAATTTGCTCAGTTAATAAGAATCTGGCACAAGCTAAATAGGCCACATCCGTTCCCTCTTTGCGGGTCCATACCGGATAGCCAGTAATGCCTTTTTGCTGAGCCAATTTAATTTCATAATCCCAGTAAGCGCCTTTTACCAAGCGTACAGGAATACGATCGCCCACTTCTTTTGCCAAACTTGCCAGCCAAGTCAGTACCGCTAAAGCTCGTTTTGAGTAGCCTTGTACTACCAGCCCTAAGCCGTCCCAATCTTGAGTCATGGTGTCACGGTATAAAGATTCAAATAACTTTAACGACACTTCTAGACGATCGGCTTCTTCGGCATCAATACTGATATCGACATCTACTTCACGTGCCGCTTCAATTAATAGGATGCAGCGTTGACGCAGTAAACCTAACACCTGATCAATTTGGGTCGCTTCATAACGCGGGTGTAATGCCGACAGCTTAATAGATACTGAAGGTTTAGGCATGCCCTCTTTGACCTTGATATTGGCCGTAGAGCGAATGGCGTGCAAATAGTCACTAAAATACTTCTCAGCATCTTTATGAGTAACTGCTGCTTCTCCAAGCATATCGAAGGAATAGGTATAGCCTTTATTGCGATAAGGCTGGCTGTTGCGATTGGCTTCTTCAATGGTTTCACCGAGCACAAACTGATGACCCATAATTTTCATAGCACGCTGCATGGCGCTACGAATCACCGGCTCACCCATTTTTTTGGTCATACGATCCAAGAAGCCTGAGGCTGTGGTAGAGCTATCAATACTCACCACACGGCCAGTCATCATAAGGCCCCAGGTTGATGCATTAACGATAAATCCGTTGTCGTCTTTTAAGTGCTTTTTCCAATCCGCCACACTCATTTTGTCACGAATAAGTGCATCCGCCGTGGCATTATCTGGCACACGGATTAAGGCCTCAGCAAGGCTCATCAATAAGATACCCTCTTGGGTATCCAAGCTGTACTCTAGTAGTAATGAATCCACCATCTTAACGGCTTTATCATTATTACGAACATGCTCAACCAAGCTGGCCGTTTGTTCTGCAGCAGCATCACGCTCATTAACGCCATGCACGACTCGTGGCTCTGCTAGTGGCAACAGCTCCCCTAACCAAGTGTCTTCATCGGCACTGTATAAAGGAGAAATCAGCTTAAATAATTCGCTGGCTGGTTTCTCGATATAACTCGGCTCTAATACATCTGTCGCCGAAAATTGGATTGGGTTTTGCGGGTAGAATGGGTTATTTAAACTCATATCATCTCCATTGATATCAAAGAAAATAGTGGTGTGGCTTGCGTATCACGCTAAAGTCTTATGGTCATTTATCCATTGAAATCATCATCTTTAGTTATCATCAGTATTCGATGACTCCTCGCTGATAGTCAGAATAACCAGACTGGCGCACTATTAAGGTTAATTAAATGAGTTACTACCACTATAGACAGCAAAGCCTTGTTATTAAAGGGAGGATAAGTATCGGGAATGTTAAGCGTAAATAAAACATACGTCATCACAAACCCTCTTTTTTCATAACAATCACCCACTTAGATTAATAATAAAGAGATAGGATTCATCGCCTAAAAGGATAGGCATTTCCTACTTCTTAATCTAGGTGCTGCAGATTACTAAATGAAAAAAGGTCGACTTATTTATCGATTTAATTAAAGGCTTATAGGCTATTTAGGACGAATTACTAAATATCAAACAATACGGCATCGAGGGGATACAGAATAATTTGATATCAATTTGGCGGAATAAATAGAATTTAAAGCGGTCAAAAACAGTAGCAAGTCCAAGCCATCGTCTTATAGTGTAACCATCCTCGAATATAGAACACTTCGACAGACAGTATGAATAACCAACGACAAACTCACTAATGCCTTCTTCTTTAATGATACTGGCTTAAATTAAACAGGACGTTTTAGGTCGGCCAGCTAAAGAAAAACCTCTACGGCGTTGATTGAGGTTATGAGCTTGATGGGCGAATGTTACCACACTCATCCGGTGTTAGACCATAGTTTAGACCAAAAAAATAAGGCTGATAAAAACAGGTGTTTTTATCAGCCTTAAAAAATTGTTTTTTCAAACCCCTCTTTATTGTTTTTTTTACTCAATAAAGCGGATTATTTATGAAAACAACTTATAAGAAAGCAGCTTATAGGAAAACAATTTTACCTAACAGGATGATCGTTAACACCCATACCGCAGGGCTTACTTGATTGAATTTACCCGTTAACACTTTAACCACAGTATAAGTGATAAAACCTAGCGAGATACCATCAGCGATAGAGTAAGTTAACGGAGTTAATAGTAGCACCACTGCCACAGGAGCTGCTTCTGTTAAATCTTCCCAGTCAATGTCTTTTAGCGTGTATAACATTAATACAGAAACGTAGAAAATCGCACCCGCTGTTGCATAGGCTGGAATCATACCTGCCAGCGGTGCAAAGAAGATACTTAATAGAAACAACACACCCACAGTCACAGCCATAAGACCTGTACGACCACCAGCGGCAACACCTGCTGTACTTTCAACAAAGCTTGTGGTTGATGAGGTACCCAGCAATGAGCCAGCAACGGTTGCTGTAGAGTCTGCTAACAGTGCTTTGTCTAGGTTGCGGATATCGCCTTTTTCATCGACTAAGCCGGCTTTACTGGTCACACCAATTAAAGTACCTGACGTATCAAACAAGTCAACGAATAAAAAGGCAAAGATCACACTAATCATAGCAATATCAAATGCACCAGCAATATCCAGTTGCATAAATGTCGGTGCAATCGGTGGCGGCATAGACATCACGCCAGCAAACGGCACTTGACCAGCAAGAACTGCAATAACAGTGACCGCTAAAATGCCGATAGTCACCGCACCAGGGATATTACGATACACCAAGCCAATGATCATGAAGAAACCTAAGGCAGCCATCATTGGAGAGAACTGCTGTAGGTCACCTAAGCTAACAAAGGTTGCTTCATTGGCAACGATAATGCCTGAGCTTTTTAAGGCGATAAAGGCTAAGAAAGCCCCAATACCAGCAACAATACCTTGCTTTAAGCTATTTGGAATGGCATTAATCACCCACTCACGAATCTTAAATAAGCTTAGTAGCACGAAGATACAGCCTGACAAGAATACCGCTCCTAAAGCTGTTTGCCAGGTATAACCCATGCCCAGTACTACGCCATAAGTAAAGAAGGCGTTTAGACCCATGCCTGGTGCCAAAGCTACTGGCAGACGGGCATAAATACCCATGATGAAACAGCCTAGTGCAGCAGCCAAACAGGTGGCCACAAACACTGCCCCACTATCCATACCGGCATCGGCAAGAATATTAGGGTTAACAAAAATGATGTATGCCATCGTTAAAAACGTCGTGATCCCCGCTAAGATTTCTGTTCTTACCGTGGTGTTTTGACCGTCAATGCCAAAATAGCGCTCAATTGCATTCATAGGGATTAGCCTGAGTATATTTGCGTTGAAAAACCAAAGGATGGTGCTGTTTTAGGAAAATAAAAATAAATCTACTGTTTACTTAACCAAAAACAGACAAGGAGAAATACTGCGTTAATATAATAAAAAAGGGTAAATTATATAGGATTCGGCTTAAAACTAGTACACCTTTGACCAACAATTCATCAAATTCTATGTAAATCCATCGATTATTGACCAGTATTGGAGGTTATTTAGATTTAGATTTAGATTTAGCTATTGCTTCACTTTTAAGCCAAGCGACTTGAGTTATAGTCTACTTCCGTTTATAACCTACTTAAGTTTATAAGAGGCGTTGAAAGTAGTAGAATCAGGCTAGGTTAAGGTATAATGTAGCGCTGCTATATTAGCCCCCTTGCACTTACTAGCTTTACTTACAAACACTATCTGTAATTATAATAGCGACTGCTTAATACTTTGGTTGCCTCTTCTGTACTTTCATTTAAGTTCTATTTTAATTTAGCGTTTTATAACCTCTTATAACCTCAAGCGAGTGATTCATGTCAGAGCTGTCAGATTCTATCAACCTTATTAGTCTTATTACCAATGCCAGCTTATTGGTTCAGATTGTTATGGGGATCTTGTTATTGGCATCCATACTTTGCTGGGTGCTCATTTTCCGTTTGAGCGCGCGACTGGGCACAGCCAAACGCCAAGATCAGCATTTTGAAAACTGGTTTTGGTCAGGCGAAGATCTAGCAAAGCTTTATCAAGGTATTCAAAACTCACCAGACCGTCATGGTCTGGCCAATATATTTTATGTCGGCTTTTCTGAATTTTTACGCATGAACAAAAAGCGTCAGCCCAAAGACCATATTATTGATGGGGTTGAGCGTAAACTACGTGTAGGACTTGGCCGTCAGCAGCAATCGCTTGAGTCAGGTTTGGCAGTGTTAGCCAGTATCGGCTCAGTGTCCCCATACATCGGTTTATTTGGAACTGTTTGGGGTATTATGAATGCCTTTATTGGTCTATCTGAAGCGTCTCAAGTTAGCTTAGCTGCGGTTGCCCCAGGGATTGCTGAAGCATTGATTGCTACCGCTATGGGCTTATTTGCCGCTATTCCTGCTGTTTTAGCTTATAACCATTTCACTGCTAAAGCTGCTGGTATTTATGACAGCCGCGCTTTGTTTTGTGATGAGATGACCGGCATGCTACAGCGTGAGACACACGAAACCGCAGCTATCCCTCAAGAAGAGAGCTATGCCGCTCAAGCCTCTCAGCTATAAAAGGAGCACGTTATGAAAGCTAGCCCCTTTTCCAGACATAAAAAAGAACTCAACGCCTCTATGAACGTGGTGCCCTACATTGATGTGATGTTGGTGCTACTGGTCATCTTTATGGTGACCACCCCTATGCTGACCACAGGTGTGGACGTTGACTTACCTAAAGCCAGTACCGATAACATTGCCACAGGAGCACAGATGCCTGTCATTATCTCTCTAAAAAGTAATGGAGAGATTTATATGAGTTATGAAAACAATATCGATACGCCAGTATTAGAAGATGCGTTAATTGAGACTCTTATTGGCTTACAAAACAACTCACAAGGCAATGAGGTGCAAGTCATGATTAATGCTGACCAAAATAATCAGTATGGTATGGTGATGCAGATTATGGCCAACTTACAAAAAGCTGGCGTCAAAAAAGTAGGTTTATTAACGGGTCAGCCCTTGCCTACTGATATAAATTAACCATGAAACCAGCTTAGAGTCTGACCAAATTAGAGTCAGATCAAACCCTGCTACTTAACTAAAACTTTGAGAAAATGACCGTGCTAAATCGAGCGCCCAGTATTTACGTTCCCGTAGAGCCTGAAGATAATGGCATCGCCCTGCCAGCTATCTTAAGCTTAATCGTGCATGGCTCTATATTGGCATTTATTGCTTTGACTTACCAAGCGCCTAATATTGAAGACAACCAGACCATTGAGACCAGTATCATCACTCCTGAAGAGTTGGCAAGTCTACAAGCAGAAATTCAGGCAAATCGGGAGACTTTAGCGGCGGGTGGTGTTCCTGAAACTCCTGAAATAAGCACTCAACCACCGCCACCCCCTCCATCAGCCAGTACGGATAACTCCTATATTGGTGGGGATTCTGCCTTCTCCAGAGGCATCTCCTCTATTTTTAATAATTCAATTGACTCTACTCCTGAGCCTGTGGGGGCCAATGACAGTAGCGACCCTGTATTTACAGAGCTCAGTGAACTTCCAGAGCCTAGCAAAGCAGAAGAGTTGTCAGAGACTACAGAAACGAAGTCTGCCGCAGAAGACTCAAAGCCGATAAAAAACACCCCAAAAGTGACCGCCAATACAGATCACAAGGGTCAGCTTAGTGCCACCTTCCCTTCGGGTGCTGAAGGCAATAAAAACAAATCTACTTCTGGAACAGGTACTGCCTCACAATCGACAGGCAGTGGCAGCAGCAAGTCTAGCAGTGGTGACATCAGTGGGGATTTGATAAGCCTAATCGAACCTCATTGGACACCCCCCGTTGGTAAAGTCGGTGCAGCCGTCTCGGTCTCAGTTACCGTGGATGAAAATGGCAATGTCTTAAGCGTCAATGCCAACACCTCCGATCCAGAGCTCAAGCAATCCTTAGAGTCTGCGGTTAACAGAGCCAGTCCGCTTACTCCGGTCATCGGTACCAATAAGCGTCGACTGAAACTTAATTTTATTGTTCGCTAGTGCCGATAATAAAGTTAGATAAAAAGTTAGATAAATAGGATGGCAGCCTAGATAAGTATGAACAATGACATTATGATTGAATAAAACAAAATAAATTACCGTTGTTAACTATACTTATTACGCTGTCCCTTATATCCTCTTGTTATCCGAAGCCTTATACTTATATAGGCTTGAGATCTTTATAATTAAGAACAACATGGCTAAGAATAAAATGATGACTCCTAAAAACACCCTTACCCCCTCTTATTCTCGTTTTACCACTGGCTTATCCTGCGCCCTATTGGCCTCGCTAGGTATGCTAGTTGGCACAACCGCAAATGCAGAAGAAGACTACGATTTGGAAGTCACTATCTCCAAAAAAGGAGAGGTGAGTAAAAACCAAGTGGCCTTTGTCCCTTTTGCAGGCGACAGCAACACCTCGCAAACTATCCAAAAAGATTTACAAGCTACCCCATTAAAAGTAACCAGTGAAGGCTTAATTGGTCAGCCTCACAGCCGTGATGATTTGGCAGCAACCCTACCAGCTTGGCAGCAGTTGGGCATCCCTTATATGGTCATCGGTAGCAGCAAAAGCGTTGCCGGAAACACCACCATCACCTTTGAGGTGATTGAAGTGGCCAAAGGTAGAATCATTAAAGGCACCCAAACCGTCACAGCAGTGGACAGCAAAACTGCCGCTCATAAAGCCTCAGGGCGTATTTATGAGTTAATTACGGGCAAGAAGCTAGACCTAAATGCTCGTCTAATTTACGTGGAAGAAAAAGGCAGCGGCAAATCGAAGACTTCTGCCCTAGTCCTAGTCGATGCTGACGGCAGTAACAAGCGTGTCCTGTCTCGGGTCACTGACGCCACTATCTATAGCCCAGCTGTCTCTCCAGATGGCCGTTCTGTTGCTTACTCGGTTCAGCTAAAAGACAATAGCGCCAATCTATGGAAATATGACCTAAAGACCAGTCAATTGACTCGTCTGGTCGAGATGAAAGGCAGTAGCTTAAATCCTAGCTTCTCCTCAGATGGCTCAAAGATTTTATTCTCAAGCACAGTCAATGGGGATGCCGATATTTATCGCATCAACAGCAATGGCGGTAAGCCAGAACTGGTTATGTCAGGTCCTTACGAGCAAGTTACCCCAAGCTATGCGCCGAACGGCAGCTTCGTATATGCCTCGGACCATGCCAGCCCAAACCGTCCAAGTATTTATCGCTATAACTTCTCCGGATCACCAGTGCAAATCTCACGAGGCGGCTATGCCACCAACCCTAATTACAGTCCTGATGGCACAAAAATTGGCTTCTTAAGTGGCCGTAATGCTGCCATTATGAGTAGTAATGGCTCTATTCTGGCTAACTTTGGGGCAACTGGCTTAGATGAAGCACCTAGATTCTCACCCAGTGGTGAGCGTGTGGTGTATTCTCAAGGCGCCAAAAAAGGCAATTTGGTTATTCGCTATGTAGACGGAGGTAAAGTGACCACCTTACCTACCGATGGTATTGCCAAGTCCCCTACTTGGGTACCTAGCGCTGAATAGCTCTTATAGTTAAAGTCAAATGACCAAGCTCTACGCACAATAAAAAAACCTCAGTTTAACTGAGGTTTTTTTATTTAAATAGACCTATAAAAAGCCATTGTATTTTGTCTCACATAACCCATACTATAATCAGCTAATACGCAGAATAAATAGCTTTTACTCCCGCCAAACTTGCCATAATTTTAAAGAGGCCATCTATGTTTTTAATGAAAAAAAAATCTGTATTATCACTGGGATTAGCCTCGGCAGCGATGACCTTAAGCGGTTGTCAAAATATTCAAATGGCGGAAAGCCCAATACCAGTTACTGCAGACTTCCACCCTATTTTGGTGTCCACTCAACCTTCTAGTCAAGCCCCGACCCAAGTAGAAGACGAAGCAATTACCCTAACACAGAGCACCTCTAATTCGCACAAGTAGGTAGCTTAAGTCCAAAGCCTATGCTTTAAGCTTAACAACCAATAGCGCCATACGACCAGTATTGCCCTCACCCAAATGAGTCTTTCTACGATATGAGTAGTATTCACTACTTTCATAACTACATGCCAAAGCTGGACTAGCTTTCGACTCATCATCAGATAGGCTACTTGGCTTCTCAACCTGTATGCCCAGTTGATTCAGCTGTAATTGTGCCAGCTTGGGCAAATCCAGCCAAGCTTTATTAGGGTCTTCATGCTCAGCCACTATTTGTGACCTGACCTCTTCTGCTGACATACCCATTTTTTCACAGCCAAACAACAGTTTATCTACCACCTCAGACGAGACTTCATAGCACGCCTGACTGATGCAAGCACCTATCCAAGCTTGCAAAGGTTTTGCATCGCCTAAGTTAGGTGATAACGAATTAGCTGATGGTGTGTTGAGGTTCATTAACTCATTATAAGTCTCAAAAACCACTCCGTTAGCCAGTCCTTGCCAGCCGGCATGAATGGCGGCAACCTGCCTCGAGCTTGGGTCATAAATCACAATAGGCACACAGTCTGCGGTCATGATAGCCAAAGCTTGACCAGACTGGGCACTGACCAGAGCATCTGCAGCAGCGGGTACTAAAGATAAATTATCTAGGTACGAATCTTCAATACGAATTACTTGGTTGCTATGAATCTGACTTAGCCAATAAATAGCTTCAACAGTAGAGGGCTTATTTTGCTTAGCCAAATAGTCATTAATGGCACGCAATAACTGTGCTCTATTATTTAATACTTGGGCCGGATCATCATTGACATGCAGACCTAAGTTAAAGCGGCCATAACTGTTGGTCTGGCTACTTTGTTTATCATTAGAAGTAGCCATCTCAGTTCCCGCATTGGTTTGAACAATTAAAATTTCATCCGTATGAGCCAGGATTTGAAACGGTTTTTTATGGGTTAAATTTGACATAGTGACACCCAATTACTTGTGTAAAAAAGACAAGAATAATATCCGTAAACTTTAAAAAGCTACTCGCTTAATATCTCTGCCAGTTGAATAATGTCTTCTGGTAAAGGCGCTGTGACTTCAATATCTTCGCCAGTCTCAGGATGAACGAACCCTAATTGATAGGCATGTAGCGCCTGACGCGGGAAGTTTTGAATCGCATCACGCTGCTCTTGGGTGAGTCCCGCTCTTAGCTGCTGACGGTTACCATAAACATCATCACCAATAATAGGATGTCCTATGTGACTTAAATGGACACGAATTTGATGGGTACGGCCTGTCTCTAGCTGCACATCAAGCAAGCTATAGCTTTCATTTAAGGGCGTAATATTCATAATATGAGTCACAGCAGGCTTACCCACACTGGTGACTGTCATCTTCGTACGCTGGGTGCGGTGACGACCTATTGGCGCATCAATTGTACGCTGCCGAGTCAAGCTGGGCGCATCTCCTGCCACGATACATTGATAATGACGATAAACCGTCTTATCCTTTAGCTGCTCCTGCAATTCAAGCTGAGCCGCTTTGGTTTTACCAATCACCAATAAGCCTGAAGTGTTTTTATCAATACGGTGCACTAAGCCCGCTCTTGGCAGGTGGGCTTGATTGGGATAATGAAATAATAGTCCATTCACCAAGGTACCTGTCCAGTTGCCGGCACCAGGATGAACGACCATACCCACAGGCTTATTCACCACCAACACGCTTTCATCTTCATAAACAATATCTAGTGCTATGTCTTCTGGCTGATCATTACCATGTTGTTCAAGCTTGGCTTCTAATAACAGATTATCGCCCGCTTTCACACGATACTTCGGTTTCTCTACACTGCCATTAATGGTCAAATTACCTGACTTTAGCCACTCTTGAAGCTGTGCACGAGAATGATCGGCAAAAAGCTCAGCTGCTAACTTATCGATACGCTGACCGGCCTCTTCGGCAGTAACAGTATGCTCAGCATGCACCTCTAAGCTTTGGCTATCTGCACTATCTTCTTCCTCGTCATCGAAGTCTTCAAGCTCAATTTCTGCCTCATAATCTGCGGTTGATGACAATTGAGACTGCTCTAAACTTTCTGCTTTCGAACTCGGCATAGGGCTACCACTTTCCTCTATAATATCGCTAGGTTGGGCTGACTGGCTATCAGAATTGCTCTGAACCGTATTATCTGTGAATCCTGCTTGATTGTTGATTGAGTTTGGGCTATTTTCCGAAGGTACTGATGACGTTTCGGGAGAGATATTAGAGGACATAGTTTTAGAAAACGTTTTAGAAGACATAGTTATTTGGACCAAATTGAGTTTCTTATTAATAAGCTAAGTGTAGCATGATTTGGCTTATTCTCCTTATTTAACCTTGGCAACCTGCCCTTAAAAATAAAGGCAGTTAGTAAGATCCGTTTTATAATTTTGTCCTCAATAAAACTTTATAACACTTTATAACGGGCTAAACTAAAGCACTAACAACATTATGGTAGCAATCACCCTACAATCCTATACCAAAATAATCTTGTAGCGTGCTACACTAGAGCCACTAAAATTTGACTAAAATATTCTGCGGAGATTTCCATGCAGCGTGCTTCAACTTCTTTATTTACTGCATTAACCCCTAATTCCTCACAATCTTCTCGTAAGACTAAGTTTACTTTGGCATTATTAACGGCAGGTATGCTTAGCTTATCGGGCTGTCAGACCCTAAAGAACATCACTGGCAAAGACTCTGATGCGGTAGCCTCTGCAGAGAAAACCGATGCTCAGTACTATAAAGAAGCCGTGGAATCGATAGAAAAAGGGCGCTATATCTATGCCTCAGAGCAATTATCAGAGCTGCGCACCTTCTATCCTACCGGCCCTTACGCTGAGCAAGCTTTATTAGACTTGATGTACACCCAATTTCAGTCAAACGAATACGCTTTAGCAGTAACCAGCGCCGAGCAGTTTATTAAACTATATCCTCGCAACCCTCAAGTAGACTATGCCTACTATGTGCGCGGCGTGGCCAACATGCAAACAGGTACTAGCAGCTTATTAAATGCGGTAAAATTACAACAAGCTCACCGTGATACGTCTTACTATCGTTTGGCGTTTAGTAACTTCCAAGAGCTATTGGCTAAGTTCCCAAACAGTAGCTATGCGCCAGACGCAGCTCAGCGCATGACTCATATCTATAACCAGTTCGCTGAAAGTGAATTAACCGCAGCGCGCTGGTACATTAAGCGTGAAGCTCATGTGGCTGCTGCCAACCGTGCAAAATGGGTGTTCCAATACTACCCACAAAGCCAGCAAATCCCTGAAGCCATTGCCATCTTAGCTTATAGTCATGAGCAATTGGGCCTAAATGATTTAGCACAGCAGTACAAAACCCTACTACAAATCAACTATCCTGAGTGGTTAACTCGTGATGGTAAAGTGCGCATTAAAAACAACCGTGCTGGTAGCTTATTAAACAGAATGACTTACGGTAAATTGGGTCGCTCAGACAAGCGTACAGAGTCTGAAGGCACTCAATCTTCTGAATATACTGGAGCCACTAAGCAGCAAGTCATTCACAGAGCGGCTCAACTGCAGCTGCCTTCAGATAACGCCACTTTATCTGAGCAAAACATGCCGACCGTCAACACAGCTCGCCGCGGCGTTAACTTAGGTCTTGGCTTACCTGAAGACGCAGGAAGTCAGCCACAGACTCGTATTACTAGTCCAAAAGAGATGTATCCAGAAAGCAGCAACGATGAGTAAGCCACTGCTTAACTAAAATTACGTTGTTAAAGCGATACCTTTGAGCCACTTTATAAGCTAATCCCTTTAAAGTGGCTTATCTGTCTAAAAAAATCAGTTTTTATTTGGTAAGGCCAAACGCAATTATGAGCATCCCTAACCATATTCTTGACCAACTAAATAGCCAGGCCGATCTGGTAGGGATTATTGGCAAACACACTACATTGAAACGTGCCGGAAAAGAATTTAAAGGCAACTGCCCTTTTCATGGTGAAAAAACCCCCTCTTTTTATGTCAATCCGCAAAAAAACGTCTATAACTGCTTTGGCTGCGGCGTAGGGGGCAACGCCATCAGCTTTTTGCGTGACTATGAAAACCAAACCTTTATGGAAGCGGTTAGAGAGCTGTCGCGCCAAACAGGGATTGAGATACCCAAAGAAGACAATAAAGACTTACGCTATAAAAAAGGGCCGAAGAAACAGGTACTACCGCCACCTAGACCCAATCAACCTTCAAGCTCTCAGCCCACAAATGCACCTGCTGCCCCCTCTTCTACAAATACCGGCAGTGTGCCGTTTAATCCTAATAATGGGACTAATAATAATGGTGGATTAAATCATCTAAATTCAGCCCCTGTCCCTGATGATAGTGCCGGCTATTTTGATGAATCCAGCTACTATAACTCTGCACCTCCTACTGATTGGAACTCAGACTATTACACCGACGATGGTGCCAGCTTTGACCCTGGCACGGGCTTTGTCCCTGATTATCAGCCTGGCTATCCAGAGAGCTTACCTCAAGATAACCAAGAAGGGGATTTGTATGACTTGCTGGTGAGCATCAGTGAGTTTTACCAAAGCAACTTACGCAATAACTCACGAGCCATGGCTTATTTTCAAGAACGTGGCTTAACCGATAAGACCATTGAAGAGTTTAAACTCGGCTATGCTCCCACCGGTTGGCAACATCTAGAGCAAGCTTTTCCTCGTGACATAGAGGGATTAAAAGCCTTAGGCTTGGTACGCAAGTCGGAAAAAGGGCGCGATTACGATTTACTTCGTGATCGAGTTATCTTCCCCATACGGGACAACCAAGGCCGAGTCATTGGCTTTGCTGGAAGGGCTTTAGACAATGAAGTAAAGCCCAAATATATCAACTCCAGTGATTCCCCCGTGTTCCATAAGCAGCACGTGCTCTATGGCTATTATGAGTCACGCCAGCACAAAGCCAATGATTGGCTTGTGGTTGAGGGTTATATGGATGTTATCGCTCTGTACCAAGCTGGGATTTATGGGGCCGTGGCATCAATGGGAACGGCGATTAATGAAAGTCAGATTGCCCGTTTATTACAGTTAAACCCTACCCTAACTTTATGTTTTGATGGGGATAGCGCCGGTCAAAAGGCTGCGTGGCGTACGCTTGAGGTCGCCTTGCCGGTACTTAGTGATGACAAAGAGCTGCGCTTTTTAAGTTTACCGGGTGGGCATGACCCCGATACTTACGTGGCCTTACAAGGCGTAGAGGCCATGCGTGAACAAATCAAAAACGCCATGCCTTTATCGCAATACATTTTTGCCTACTTAAGCGAAAGATATGATCTAAGCTTGGCTGAAGGTAAAGCCAAGTTGATGTCGCAAGTCAGACAGCTTACCAATAACTTACCAAAAGGCTCTAGCTTTAAGTATCTATTAAACAATGATATTTACCAAAAACTTGGCGGCAGAAAAGGGCAAAAAAACTCAGCACACGATGTGCTATTGAACTTCGATAGTGACATGACGGTCAGCCGTCAGTTGCAGCTGTGTTTGTTATTTTCACCCAATTTACTCAAAGAAGATCCCATTGCCCGTATTTGGCAAGAGTCTGGAGTGGCTGATATAGAGTTTCGTCAGCACCGGGCTCAGCAAGGCCAGATTCAAGCCCCTGCGTTGCCAAGTTGGCAGGATTTTAACAGCCAAAGCTTGGTGCAACTCATTGAGGCCATACATTCATTGGAGTCTTATTTACCAAAGGATACCAACGCTGCCGCCCATTTTATTCTCGCTAATTTACCGGCCAACACCCAGCAAGCCTTGGCCAAACGTTGGCACCCTTTTTGGTCAAATCTCAATCAGCGAGGCATTATCGATGTGGACGCTTTGGTGGATGATTTGCTGACTCAGTTGTTATTACAAGCTTTGTCGAAGCAAATGGCACAGTCTAATAATATTGTGATTACCACCCATCTCAACCGTCAACGTCAAACTTTACTCAATTGGTCAAAGCAGCAGCAAGCGGCTCAGTCGAGTAAGATGGCTTAAAAATTTTATTAACTTGCTGTTTAATTTAGGGTTTAATCTATTATTTAATGGGTTGTTTATTGGCTCTTTAAGCAGGCAATACAACGCATGACTTTAAAAAATCCTTATTGCCCCCATATCATTAGTATCACCGGGTAGTACCTAAGCAAATATTTGATCTAGATCAGAATGAGTTTTTATGACTGATGGTCGTATTTGCGGTGCTGTTTTGGATATTATGTTATAATATCGGACTAAAATTTTTTATTCTTTGGCTGCAGATTTCGTTGCTCAACTTACAGTAAATAGCTTATGCAAAAACTACAACAATAAGACAACTATCTGGCCTACTAAAAAGCGAATGCACCCCCACTCTACCTTTAACCCACATCTTCTATTGCAAGCGAGATATTATGACCGATAAGGCAGCCTCTCAATCTACCTCTCAATTAGCCACACTTATCCAGATGGGTAAAGAGCAAGGCTATTTGACTTATGCTGAGGTGAACGACCAACTTCCCGCCTCAATTACCGAAAGCGACCAAATTGAAGACATCGTTCAAATGCTTACGGATGTTGGTATTAAAATTTTTGAATCAGCGCCAGATGCTGATGATATCTTGATGAACGATGGGGCCAATGACGATGAGATGGCCACAGACGAAGCAGCCGCTGTATTAGCTGCTGTAGAAACTGAGCCTGGCCGTACCACTGACCCTGTTCGTATGTATATGCGTGAAATGGGTACCGTAGACTTATTAACACGTGAAGGCGAGATTGTGATCGCTAAGCGTATTGAAGAAGGTATCCGTGATGTCCAGCATGCTATGGCTTACTGGCCTGGCACTGTGCAATTTATTCTTGATGAATATGACCTAGTAGAAGCTGGCGAGAAAAAATTATCTGACGTTATTACGGGCTTTTTAGATCCAGAAGAGCTTGAACCTGCTGAAGTTGAAGAAGACAAAGTTCCGGTTATCACCACCAAATCTAAAGCCAAAAAAGATGTGGATGATGATGAAGAGGAAGAAGAAGCTGAAGAAGAAGAGGAAGAAGCAGAAGAAGCTGGCGGCCTAGACCCTGAGCTAGTGCGTCAACGTGTCGAAGAGATTCGTGAGCTATTTGCTACTGCCAAACAAGCTTTGGAAGAATACGGCCGTGGTAGCCCGCAAGCCGAAGAAGCCTATGCTCTATTAGCAGATCGCTTCATGCTATTAAAGCTAAACAACCGTATGTCTGATAATGTTATGGCCATCATGCATGACGTTTATGATGATGTGCGTAAGCAAGAGCGTCAAATCATGCGTTTGGTTATTCGCCGCGGTAAAATGCCACGTGCAGAATTCCGTAAGACCTTCCCAAGCAACGAAACCAACGTTGACTGGTTAACCGATCGTCTAAAAGGCAATCCAAAATTCGCTGACAGCTTAGCCAAAGTAGTGGACGACGTGGTAGTTTTACAGCGCCGCATTAAAGACCACGAAAACAGACTGGGCATGCAAATCAGCGAGATGAAAGAAGTCGCTCGTCGTATGGCCATTGGTGAAGCAAAAGCCCGCCGTGCCAAAAAAGAAATGGTTGAAGCCAACTTACGTCTGGTAATTTCTATCGCCAAAAAGTACACCAACCGTGGTTTACAGTTCTTGGATTTAATTCAAGAAGGTAACATTGGTTTGATGAAAGCAGTAGATAAGTTTGAATACCGCCGTGGTTATAAGTTCTCAACTTATGCAACTTGGTGGATTCGTCAGGCCATTACCCGTTCAATCGCTGACCAGGCCCGTACCATTCGTATCCCTGTGCACATGATTGAAACCATAAACAAAATAAACCGTGTGTCACGTCAGTTACTACAAGAGATGGGCCGTGAACCGACTCCTGAGGAATTAGGCGAACGTTTAGAAATGGACGAAGGCAAGGTTCGTAAAGTCTTGAAAATTGCCAAAGAGCCCATATCTATGGAGACACCAATCGGTGATGATGAAGATTCACATCTAGGCGACTTTATTGAGGACCAAACCATCTCAAGTCCTGTTGAAGATGCTACTTCAGCTGGTCTACAAGAAGCCACACGTGATGTGTTAGGTAATCTAACCGAACGTGAAGCCAAAGTACTGCGTATGCGTTTTGGTATTGATATGCCAACCGATCACACTCTAGAAGAGGTTGGTAAGCAGTTTGATGTTACCCGTGAGCGTATCCGTCAGATTGAGGCCAAAGCTTTACGTAAGCTGCGCCATCCTTCACGCTCTGAGCACCTACGCTCATTTTTAGAAAATGATTAAGTATTAGCCACGCCTTTACTTATTCACTAAAAAAAGCTGGGGGTTCTCAGCTTTTTTTATACTTTAAAAACAATGGGAGATGCCAATTATGGCTAACAAAAATATCGACATGACTCGCGACCTAACTCTTTACAGCGATCCTTTTGCCAAAAAAACAGACATTCAAAATCCGCACTTATGGGAATTCCCAATGGATTACCCTATGAGCATTATTGGCCATGAAGGTGAGCATGACACTCTGCTTAATGAAGTTAAGCTTATTTTAGGCACTCAGTTCCCTGAATTTGATACTGAAAGCCTAACCGTAAAACAATCCAGCACCGGTCGTTTTACTTCAGTCCGTGCTAAGTTGTATTTCACTACTGCAGAACAGGTCAATGAGCTTTATGCCGCTTTGGATAATGCAAAAACTGTTCGTACCGTGGTTTAAATAACTTAAATTTATTGTAAATAAGTTTACAGCAAATTAATTGAGTCACTATTTGATTTGTTAGCCACGGCTATCTGTCCAAAACATACTTATTAAAAAAGAGCAGGCTTCCCTGCTCTTTTTATTTGTGTCACTCAAACTGAATTAATTTACAGGTTCAAACTTTTACCTGAACAAATCTAAACCCGTTTACTCTCGTTTACAATTTAGTAAAAAAAGTTTTTTCTTAGCTTTTTTTAGTAATAATTTTTCTTGACATAACCGCTAAGCAATACCCTATCGGTAGTTGCAAATTTGCAAGTATTTTTCATGGCTAATTATTCATTTCAATTCTCTCAATTGAACTAGTAACTGCCGCTTTGTCAAGATAGCAAAATTTGTTTTTTTCCTTTATATTGTGCCTACATTATACAAACCACCCTATATCTTGTGTTTTATCCTAAACACAGGCACTATAGGTATTAGGTGATATTTTTCAGTGGTGAGACGAAACTATCGGCTCACTTAGCAATAACTAGCGGAGACAGCAATGACAAATATGGATAAAATAAAAGTAATGAAACGAGACGGCCGCCTAGAGCCAATCGATTTAGATAAAATCCATAAGGTCATCACTTGGGCCGCTGAAGGATTAGATAACGTCTCCGTTTCTCAAGTAGAATTAAAATCTCATATCCAGTTCTATGATGGCATTAAGACTCGTGATATTCATGAGACCATCATCAAAGCTGCTGCTGACCTTATTTCAGAAGAGACACCAGATTATCAGTATCTGGCTGCCCGTTTGGCCATCTTCCACTTACGTAAAATTGCCTACAATCAATTTGAGCCACCTCACTTATATGACCACGTGGTTAACCTAACTGAGTCTGGCAAATATGATGAGCACATTTTACAAGACTACTCTCGTGAAGAGTTTGAAGAGCTAAACGAGTACATCGATCACTGGCGTGATATGACCCTAGCCTATGCTGCTGCTGAGCAAATGGCTGGTAAATACTTAGTACAAGACCGTGTTACTAAAAAAGTATATGAGAGCCCACAGTTCTTATACATGCTAGTGGGTATGTGTCTGTTTGCCTCTTATGACAAATCTGAGCGTCTGCACTATGTGAAGCGTTTTTATGATGCCAGCTCACAGTTTAAGATCTCATTACCAACGCCAATCATGTCAGGTGTGCGTACGCCTTCACGTCAGTTCAGCTCATGTGTATTGATCGAGTGTGGCGATAGCTTAGACTCAATCAACGCCACAACTAGTGCCATCGTACGCTATGTCTCTCAGCGTGCTGGTATCGGTATCAACGCCGGTAACATCCGCGCTCTAGGTAGCCCTATCCGTGGTGGTGAAGCTCAGCACACCGGTTGTATTCCGTTCTACAAGCTATTCCAAACTGCAGTTAAGTGCTGTTCACAAGGTGGCGTACGTGGTGGTGCGGCGACGTTATTCTACCCACTGTGGCACTTAGAAGTTGAATCTTTATTGGTTCTTAAGAACAACCGCGGTGTGGAAGACAACCGTGTACGTCATATGGACTACGGCGTTCAGATTAACCGTACGCTGTATACACGCTTGATTAAAGGTCAAGACATTGCCCTATTCTCACCTTCTGACGTACCAGGTCTATACGAAGCGTTCTTCGCGGATCAAGATAAATTTGAAGAGCTATACACCAAGTATGAGCAAGATGAGAGTGTCCGTAAGCGCCATGTTCCTGCAGCCGATTTATTCAGCTTATTAATGCAAGAGCGTGCCAGCACCGGCCGTATCTACATCCAAAACGTTGACCACTGTAACACCCACAGTCCGTTTGACCCAAGCGTTGCGCCAATTCGCCAGTCAAACTTATGTATGGAAATCGCCTTACCTACTAAGCCATTAGACAACATCAATGATGAAAAGGGTGAAATCGCTTTATGTACGTTATCTGCGGTGAACTTAGGTGAAGTTGATAACTTACAAGACATTGAAGAGCCAGCAGAGCTAATCGTCCGTGCTTTAGATGCTTTATTAGACTACCAAGACTATCCAGTTAAAGCGGCTGAAAATGGCAGTATGAACCGCCGTACACTGGGAGTGGGCGTTATTAACTATGCTTACTACTTAGCCAAAAATGGCGTTAAATACTCAGACGACTCAGCATTAGGTCTAACGCATCAGACGTTTGAAGCGCTACAGTACTATTTACTAAAAGCTTCTAACAAGCTTGCTAAAGAAAAAGGCGCTTGCCCTGCATTTAATGAGACAACTTATTCGCAAGGTATCCTGCCCATTGATACTTATAAGTCTGACTTAGACAAAGTATGTAATGAGCCATTACAGCTAGATTGGGAAGCTCTACGTAGTGAGATTAAAGAGCACGGCTTACGTAACTCTACCCTATCAGCGCTAATGCCTTCTGAAACTTCAAGTCAGATTGCTAACGCTACTAACGGTATTGAGCCACCACGTGGTTTGGTTTCAGTTAAAGCCTCTAAAGATGGTATCTTAAAGCAAGTGGTACCTGATATCTTAAACTTAAGAGATCAGTACGAACTACTATGGCAAATGCCAAATAACGATGGCTACTTGAAGCTGGTTGCAATTATGCAGAAATTTATCGACCAAAGTATCTCTGCTAATACCAACTATGACCCAAGCCGCTTTGAAGGCAGCCGCGTACCGATGAAAGTGCTTCTAAAAGACTTGCTAACCGCGTATAAGCTAGGCGTTAAGACGCTTTACTATCACAACACCCGTGATGGCGCTAACGACGCTCAAGCCGACATTGATGATGGCTGTGCTAGCGGTGCGTGTAAGCTTTAATGCTATAAAATCAATGTAGCATAAAGTGGTTTATTGTATTGAATACCCCCTTAAATTAAGGGGGTTATTTCGGATATAAAAACACCATTACCCATTAAGTTTTGTTACCCTACTTTGCGATGTAATCTATTCGACTTTATTGCAACTGCCTGTTAAGACTCATAAAACTTAAAATCTCTCATAAATATAAAAGGTAGAATCATGACTTACTCAATTTTTAGCCAAACCAAAAACGATGCTCTTAAAGAGCCGATGTTTTTTGGTCAACCGGTTAACGTGGCACGTTATGACCAACAAAAGCACCCTATCTTTGAGCAGTTAATCGAAAAGCAATTGTCATTTTTCTGGCGCCCAGAAGAGGTTGACGTATCAAAAGACCGTATCGACTATGGCAACCTATCAAGCCATGAGCAGCACATTTTTATCAGTAACCTAAAGTATCAGACTCTGCTAGACTCCATTCAAGGTCGTAGCCCAAACGTGGTACTACTGCCTCTAGTTTCTATCCCTGAGCTTGAAACATGGATTGAAACTTGGTCGTTCTCTGAGACCATTCACTCTCGCAGCTATACCCATATTATCCGTAACATCGTTAACGACCCTGCTGTCGTATTTGACGACATTATGGAAAATGAGCACATTCTACAACGTGCCTCAGACATTGCTTTCTTCTATGACGATCTGTATCAGCACTCACAGCTATACAGCTTATTTGGCCCAGGTACGCATGTGGTCAATGGCGAAGAAAAGTATGTTGACTTAAGAAAGCTAAAAAAACAATTATACCTATGCTTGATGGCAGTTAACGTTCTTGAAGCCATTCGCTTCTATGTATCATTCGCTTGCTCGTTCGCCTTCGCAGAGCGTAAGCTGATGGAAGGTAACGCCAAAATCATTAAACTAATTGCCCGTGATGAAGCGCTACATTTAACCAGTACTCAGCACATGATTAACATCTTAGCCTCAGGCAAAGATGATCCAGAAATGGCTGAGATTGCTGAAGAATGCTATGAAGAAAGCATTGATATCTTCCGCAAAGCGGCTGAACAAGAAAAAGAATGGGCCGGATATCTGTTTAAAGATGGCTCTATGATTGGTTTGAACAAAGACATCTTATGTCAGTACGTCGAGTACATCACTAACTTACGTATGGAAGCCGTTGGCCTGCCAGCACTATTCCCAGAGTCTAAGAGCAACCCAATTCCATGGATTAACACTTGGCTATCTTCTGACAACGTTCAAGTGGCTCCACAAGAGACAGAAATCAGCTCTTATTTGGTAGGTCAGATTGACTCTGATTTATCAGACAGCGACTTTGATGACTTTGAACTGTAATAACTTAAAGCTATGATACTGTAAAAAAGTCATTTGATTAATAAAAAAAGTCCGCGATATATCGCGGACTTTTTCTTTGTTATTTACAGTTAAAAGACGACCTTTTCAACTACTGAGGTAAAGGCTCTACATCGGGTCGAGCCCCATTTTCAAATAATTCAATAAGCTCTTCTCTTAGCTGAGCGCGTTGCTCATCGCTTAGTGGATTATTGCTCATCTCAGGAGACTCAAGCAGTAACTCTGGATCAGTAGGCATTTCAGCAGGCATCTGTACCTCAGTTTGCGTAGGACGCTCAGCCAAAGTAATGTCAATGTTCATATTCTCAGAGCCACGCACCACTTGCACTTGTAGCACACTGTTAGGCATTTTGCGTGCCACATGCTGAATCAGACGGTTTGAGTCGGTCATCTCAACCCCATCTATCGATAAGATAATATCTCCCACCTTCAAGCCACTTTTAGCAGCTGGGCTACCAGGAATGATATTACGGACAATCACGCCTGTGGTTGTATCAATTTGTGCTGGATCACGAAGCTGAGATAACACCTCGATACCTAGCCAGCCACGGCTTACTTTTCCATCTTTAATAATGGCATTCATCACTTGCTCGACAAGCGCCGTTGGGATAGCAAAGCCAATCCCCATAGAGCCACCTGAACGTGAGAAGATAAGCGTATTAATTCCCACAAGCTCCCCACGGGCATCTACCAAAGCACCGCCAGAGTTACCTGGGTTAATGGCCGCATCGGTCTGGATAAAGTCTTCAAAAGTATTCACCCCTAAGCCTGTACGCCCAGTAGCCGAAATGATACCTTGAGTCACTGTCTGCCCCACACCAAATGGGTTACCGATAGCTAGTGCCACATCCCCTACTTCAATAGGATTTTCTCTAAAAGCCAAAGGCTCAAGCCCAGTCATATCTACTTTAATAACCGCCAAATCACTATCAGGATCGGTGCCCACTACTTGAGCAACTGCTTTTCGACCATCGTTTAATGCCACAACAATTTCATCGGCTTTTGCAATTACATGAGCGTTGGTTACAATATAGCCATCTTTTGAGACGATAACCCCGGAGCCCAAGTTAGTTTCTTGCTGAGCATGAGGATTTTGCCCATGAAACTCATAAAAACGACGCAAGATAGGATCGTTCATATAAGGGCTTTGGGTAATGGTCTGCGTAGTATAGATATTAACGACTGAGCGTGATGCCTTCGCAACCGCATTGTGATATGACACAATAGGCTCAGGCTTATCAGAATCTCTATCCGTATTCAGCGGAATGGAGGTAGTCTCACTACGAGGAGGCTCCCAAGCCGGTTGCTGACTGGTTTTTTGTTCAATATAAACCCAGATAAAAGCTGCTAACACAGCAATCAATAATAACCAGGGTAAAATCTTCCAGATAACACTGGTTTTTGATGATGCAGACATGTCACTCCTCGATGTCAAAACGCACTAAATGGTTAAAATAGGCTAACTCATAGTACAAACACCAGACCTCACATACCTTTAGAGGACTTAAGCGGTGGCCAGTATTTTACGTTTTACGGTGATAATGGATATTTTGATTTTGATAAGTTTAATAAATTAATAGTTTAATGACTTAATAATCACTTAAAATAGTATTAGTTTAACATTTGTCAGCCTATTACTGGCGTGCCCGATTCTATTTTTAGCCGCTATATTGTTCTATTCATGTTACTTGCAGCCTATCACGCCCGATTTCAAACGCATATTTTTTGACCTCCTCCCCTCGCTAAACCGAGGGGATTCCTACAGCTAGACGGTCAAGCCCGACCGCAAGGATGTTCTTAGCAGCATTGATATCTCTATCATGCCATGTGCCACACTCAGCACACCTCCATCCTCTTATTCGCAAACCTGCTCTACCTTTCGGACTACTGTCACTTATTTTGTGGCAGTACGAGCAGGTCTGGGTAGTGTAACTTTCATTTACCATCTCAAGCTGACAACCTGCATGCTTGCATTTATATTCCAGTTGTCGTTTAAGTTCAAACCATCCGGCATCATACGTTGATTTAGCTAGGTTGGTCATCGAATTGGTAAATGAGCGTGATTTTATATCACCAACCACTATCAAGGCATTGTCTTTAACAAGCTTGGCGGTGAATTTATGAATTAAGTCTAATCTTGTGTTTTTGATTTTAGCGTGGATTGCTTTGACACGCTTTTTATTCTTAGCACGCTGGGCTACTGCTAATTT